>JBAXBM010000101.1:0-7970 GCA_037141995.1 Candidatus Omnitrophota bacterium | reverse complement strand
GTACATGTTTATAAAGAGTACTTTGTATTAACATATTGGATATGCTGGCTTTTTATGCCCTATGAATTCTGGATCGCTTACAGGTATCTGATCGCCAAGAAGGACAAGTTCCTTCTGCTTATCAATTGGGTCTCGATCCTGGGGATTGCCATTGGTGTGGCGGCGCTGATTGTGGTGATTGGGGTTATGACGGGGTTTGATCATGATCTCAAAGAAAAGATTGTCGGGACGACGGCGCATATTGTGGTTGACCGGGAATCCGGGATCAAGGATTTCGCGGCGTTGACGGCAAAGATCAGGCAGGTCCGGGGAGTTGCCGCGGCTGCGCCGTTTATTAACGGTAATGTATTTTTGGAATACGGCAGCCGCGCTTCGGGGCTTGTGTTGCGGGGGGTTGATCCGGCAGCGGAAGGCGCGGTCACGCGGATCAATGCGTATCTAAAGGATGATTATGCGGTGGCGCAGCTTGGGATGGATGATGTTATTATTGGACGGGAGCTGGCACGGTATTATGATTTAAAGCCGGGCGATTCAATTGTGCTGCTTTCTCCGGTCTCCGGCGTGGCCGGGACGGGCTGGCGGTACAAGCTCAAGGTGGCGGCAATTTTTGATTCGGGCATGTATGATTATGACCGGAATCTGATTTTTGTGCATTACAGGAAGGCACAGGAAATTTTCAGCCTTTCGCTGGAACTTGTTTCGGGTGTTGCCGTTAAGCTTGATGATGTGGATGCGGCGCCGGCGGTTAAGGAGGCGATTGTCAAACAGATCGGGTACAGCTATGTGGTGCGGACCTGGATTGAACAGAACGTGAATTTCTTTGCGGCGCTCAAGCTGGAAAAGACCGCGATGTTTGTGATCTTGACACTCATTGTCCTGGTGGCGTCATTCAACATTGTCAGCACACTCATTGTGACGGTGACGACTAAGACCAAGGATATTGGTATCCTTAAGGCGGTCGGTGTTCCTTCACGTGCGATCCGGCGTATTTTTACAATCTATGGTTTGACGATCGGGACATTCGGCACATTGCTGGGCCTGGCGGGTGGGATGGGGCTTTGTTATATCCTGAAAGAAACCGAGCTTATCAAATTACCGCAGACAGTTTATTACATTGATCATTTGCCGGTTTTGATACAGTTCGGTGATGTGTTGGCAATTACGGCGAGTGCCATGGCGATCAGTTATCTCGCGACCCTTTATCCGTCGGCAAGGGCCGCATCGCTTGAACCGGTTGAAGCGTTGAGGTACCAGTAAATGTTATTAAAAGCGGACAATATCCACAAATCTTACACGGACACACAAAAGCGCGTTGATGTCCTGCGCGGGGTCGGGCTTGAAGTCCGTGAGGGGGAATCGGTTGCTATTGTCGGACCTTCCGGTGCGGGCAAGTCGACATTGCTGCATGTGCTGGGCGGACTGGATGTGCCGGATGCCGGGGTTGTGCTGCTGGGCGGGCAGGACCTTTATGCGGGCGGTGATGCGGGGCGGGCGAGCCTGCGTAACAGGGATATCGGTTTTGTGTTTCAGTTTTATCATTTGTTACCGGAATTCACGGCGCTTGAAAATGTGCTTTTACCGGTATTTATCCGCCAGAGACGGGGCCGGATGGGGGACATGGAAGACGCGGGGCGCGCGGCCTTGGAGCGGGTCGGGCTTGCGGAGCGCGCGGCGCATAAGCCGGGCCAGCTTTCCGGCGGGGAACAGCAGCGCGTGGCCATTGCGCGGGCGGTTATTAACAAGCCGAGGGTTCTTCTGTGCGATGAGCCGACCGGTAATCTAGATTCGGCCTCAGGGTCCAAAGTGATTGACATTATCCTGGGGATTCACACTGATGGCCAGGCGGTTGTGATTGTAACCCATGACGAGGCGGTCGCGGCCCGCTGCCGGCGCATTGTCCATATGCGGGATGGCTTGCTCACAAAAGTTAAATAGTCTGCCTGAAACCGGGGCTTCGTGTTTATAATTATTACTAAAAATAAGGGGAATTCTTTATGTCTCTCAAGATTTATCTTAACGGCAAGCTGGTTGCCAGGGAAGATGCGAAAGTGTCGGTGTATGATCACGGGTTATTATACGGCGATGGCGCGTTTGAGGGGATCCGTGCTTACAGCGGGGTTGTTTTTCGCCTGGCACAGCATATTGACCGGCTTTATGAAACCTGCCATACCCTCCTCATTAATACTGGGCTCACCAAGCAGGAAATGATTGATGCGGTTGTCGCTACCCTCAAGGCTAATCATTTGACGGATGCTTATATCCGCCTGGTTGTGACGCGCGGTGACGGGGATCTTGGCCTTGACCCCCGTAAATGCCGCGGTTCGGCCAATATTATTATCATTGCGGACAAGATCACCCTGTATCCTGAAGAATTTTATAAAGCGGGCCTGACCATTGTGACGGTGCCAACGGTGCGCAATCATCCCGAGGCGATCAATCCCCAGCTCAAATCGCTTAATTATCTGAACAATGTCCTGGCCAAAATTGAGGCGAATAATGCCGGCGTGCCGGAAGCGATCATGCTTGACGGCAGCGGTTATGTGGCCGAGTGTACGGGTGACAATATTTTTATGGTAAAAGACGGGATCTTGAAAACGCCGGTGCAGGGGCGTCTGAGAGGGATCACGCGGGACGCGGTGATGCAGTTGGCGGCTGATGTCCTGAAGATGGATGTCCAGGAAGCATTTATCACCCGCCATGAATTTTATAATGCGGAAGAGGTTTTTTTGACGGGGACAGCCGCGGAATTGATTCCGGTGGTCAAGATTGACGGCCGTGTGATCGGATCAGGCAAGCCGGGCCCGGTCACGCTCCAGCTGCTGGAATTGTTTCATCAGGCGGTGCGCAAGGACGGTGTTAAATTTTAACGTGTTTGTGGTAAGGCAGGCGAGGGGGCCTGGTTTTTTATGGCGTCGATGAAATGCAATAAATGCACGAAAAAAGCGACGGTTCATTTGACCGAGATCATTGACGGCAAGGTGATGGAAATGCATCTGTGTGAAGACTGCGCGCGTGAACAAAGCCAGCATATGGAACAGCAGTTCGGCCTGGCGGATCTTTTGGCGGGTTTGACGGATTTTGGCAAGCATGTGCCGGATGTCCAGCAGTCGGTGTCCCTTTTAAAATGCGCGTCGTGCGGGTTGACATATGAGGATTTTCGGAAGTTCGGGCGATTTGGGTGCGCGCAGTGTTATATCGCGTTTAAGGCGCAATTGAAGGCGCTGTTAAAGAAGATCCATGGGGCAAGTGTCCATCTGGGCAAGCGGCCGGCCCGTGAAGTGCCGCTGGCAGTTCCAGTTGAAACAGCCGTGCCGGGAGCTTTGCCGGCGCCGCAAGAGGAAACGATGGAGTCCCTGCGCGTTAAATTGCAGGAAGCGGTGGGGCGTGAAGATTTCGAACAGGCGGCGGCGCTGCGCGACAAGATTTACGGCATGGAAGGAAGGGGCTGATCCATGGAGCTCAATGATCTTATTCATCATAGCGGGGAATGGCTGAAAGGCACGGGGCCTTTCGGGCACATCGTCCTTTCTTCACGTATCCGCCTGGCCAGGAACCTGACGTTGACGCCGTTCACGAATCGGGCGAATAAAAAAGAGATGGAATCTGTCCTGAAGGCGGTCGAGGCGGCTGTGGGCAAGATCAGCTATTTTAAGGGCGCGGCATTTTTCCGTTTGAACGAGCTTGATAATGTGGGCCGTCAATTCTTGGTGGAACGGCATTTGATGAGCCATGACCATGCGTCAGCGCCTCAGGGCAAGGCTGTGATTGTAAGCCATGAAGAGGCGCTTTCAGTGATGGTTAATGAAGAAGATCATTTGCGGATACAGGTGATGCAGTCGGGGTTTAATCTGGACGGCACATGGGAGATCATGAACGCGGTTGACAACGCGCTTTCAGAGCAGCTTCCTTACGCGTTTTTGCCGGAATGGGGATTTTTAACGGCATGCCCGACGAATACAGGGACAGCGATGCGGGGTTCGGTGATGGTGCATCTGCCGGCCCTGGTTATGACGCGCCAGATTAACAAGGTCCTGTCGGCGATTGCCAAGCTGAGTTTTGCCTCGCGCGGTTTTTACGGCGAAGGGACGCAGGCTATCGGCAATTTTTATCAGATATCAAATCAGGTTTCTTTAGGGCACAGTGAGACAGATATTATCCAGAATATCAACGGCCTGATCCGTCAGATCATTGAGCAGGAAGAACAGGCGCGACAGGCGCTCCTGGTTCAGAATCGCGCGGCGCTGGAGGACAAGATCTGGCGGGCGTGGGGCGTGTTGAACAATGCGCGGATTATTTCAAGCCAGGAAACGATCGAGCTTTTGTCAACGGTTCGATTAGGCGTGGATGTTGGTGTTATCACGGATCTTGCGCCGACGACGCTCAATGAGCTTTTCATCATGATTCAGCCGGCGCATTTGCAGAAGATCGAGGGGAAAAAACTGGGGGCTTCCGACCGCGATGTCAGGCGCGCCCAGCTTATCCGGGAGAAATTTCAGGCAGTTTAAGGCGTGCCGTGGCACGCAATTGTTGACGAGGAGGCTTATTATGTTTAACCGTTTTACGGAGCGCGCGCGCAAGGTTATTGTTTTTGCTAAGGAAGAAGCCCGTCGTTTTAATCATGATTATATCGGCACCGAGCATCTTTTGCTTGGCCTGATCCGCGAAGGCGAGGGGGTTGCCGCCTCGGTCCTTCAGAAGCTGGGGGTCGATCTTGAGGCCATCCGGATTGAAGTTGAAAAATTGGTTCAGCCGGGGCCGCAGACGCAGGTCGTCGGCGACATCCCGTTTACCCCGCGGTCCAAGAAGGCGCTTGAGCTGGCGGCGGAGGAAGCGCGGGCTTTGGGGCATAATTACATCGGCACCGAACATTTGTTGCTGGGCCTGGTCAAGGAAGGCGAAGGCATGGCGTATCGCGTCCTGCTGAACCTGGGGCTTGATTTGGGGAAGTTGCGCAATGAAGTGATGGAGCTTTTGGGGAACGGGATCCCCGGTTACGGCCAGCCGCCGCAGCAGCCTCAGGAACAGTCCGGCAAGCCTGCAAGCAAGACGCCGGCGATTGACGCGTACGGGCGCAATCTTAACAAGCTTGCCAAAGACGGCAAACTTGATCCTGTCATCGGCCGCAAGAATGAGATCGAGCGTGTGATCCAGGTCCTTTCCCGCCGCACCAAGAACAATCCGGTGCTGTTGGGTGAGGCCGGTATCGGGAAGACTGCGATTGTCGAGGGGCTAGCCCAACAGATTGTGGCGAGCGAGGTCCCGGAGATCCTGCGTGAGAAAACGATTGTGGTCCTGGACCTTGCCATGATGATCGCGGGGACCAAGTACCGCGGGCAGTTTGAGGAGCGCATCAAGGCGGTGATGGAAGAGCTGCGGCGCAATGGCAAGCTTATTCTTTTCATTGACGAAATCCATACGCTGGTGGGTGCGGGTGCGGCCGAGGGTGCGATTGATGCCGCCAATATCCTGAAGCCGGCCCTTGCCCGCGGTGAAATCCAGTGCATCGGCGCGACGACATTGGACGAGTACCGTAAGAACATTGAAAAGGATGCCGCGCTGGAACGCCGTTTCCAGACCATCATGGTTTTGCCCCCTTCCGTTGACGAGACGGTACAGATCCTCAAGGGGCTTCGCGACAAGTACGAAGCGCATCACCGTGTCAAATATTCTGATGTATCGCTGGAGGCGGCGGCAAAATTATCCGACCGTTATATTTCGGGCAGGTTCCTTCCGGATAAGGCGGTGGATATTATTGATGAGGCGGGCGCCTGTGCCAGGCTCAAGGCTATGGTGACTCCGGCGGATATCAAGCAGATGGATGAGGATATCGAGAAATTGCGCCAGGATAAAGAAAGTTTCATCAAGCGCCAGGATTTTGAGAAGGCGGCAAGCCTTCGCGATCAGGAGCGTGCGGTGCGCGAATCGCTGGAAAAGCGCCGCGCGGAATGGATCGCCGGGCGCGACAGTGCGTCGCTGACCATTAATGAAGAGGATATTGCGCGGGTTGTTTCCCAGTGGACGGGGATCCCGCTGATCCGCCTCGAGGAGAAGGAGAGCGAACGACTCCTGCATATGGAACAGCATCTGGATAAAGAGGTCATCGGGCAGGAAGAGCCGATTAACGCCATTGCCCGCGCGGTACGCCGTTCACGCGCTGGCATTAAAAATCCGCGCCGCCCTATCGGTTCGTTTATTTTTCTCGGGCCCACGGGAGTCGGAAAAACTCTCCTGGCCCGCGAACTTTCGGAGTTCATGTTCGGCGACGAGAAAGCATTGATTCAGATTGATATGTCCGAGTACATGGATAAATACAATGTGTCGCGCCTTGTCGGTGCTCCTCCGGGTTACGTCGGTTATGAAGAAGGCGGCCAGCTGACAGAGAAAGTCCGCCGCCGCCCGTATTCGGTTGTTCTTCTCGACGAGATTGAAAAGGCCCATGCGGATGTGTTCAATATCCTCCTGCAGGTCCTTGAAGAAGGGCGCCTGACGGACAGCCTCGGCCGCACGGTTGATTTTCGCAACACGATTATCATTATGACGTCGAATATCGGCGTCGACATGATCCGGAAGCAGGGGGCGCTCGGATTCGCGACACGTTCCGAGGAGGATACCTATGCCAAGATGAAGGAAAAACTCCTGGCTGAGGTGAAGCGCCAGTTTAAGCCCGAGTTTCTTAACCGCATTGATGACAGCATTGTCTTCAAGCCGCTGACGAAAGAGCACCTCCAGCGCATCATTCAGCTGGAGATTGCAGAGGTGTCCAAACGGCTGGCGGAAAAGAGCATTACCATTGATATTTCACAGGAGGCCATTGATTTCCTGATTGAGAAAGGTTTTGATCCGGTATTCGGCGCGAGGCCGCTGAAGCGTACGATCCAGCGTTATATGGAAGACCCGTTATCCGAAGCCCTTATCGCGGGGACCTTTAAGGCCGGCAGCAAGATCTCGGTTCGGCGCGATGACGATAAACTCTCATTCTCGGAGTAAAGGACAGGAATCATGGGCGGTGGATGGATTGACAGGGCAGGCGTGGCGGCTATCGGTTTTCTCCGTTACGCCGGACAACTTTCCATTCTTTTTCACGCGATAGCGCGGGCGGCGGTTACCGCGCCTTTTAATGCTTATCGTTTTTGGGTTCAGGCCTGGCGTACCGGGCCCGGCAGTTTTTTGATTGTTGCCTTGGTTGCGCTTTTCGTGGGGATGATCATTGCCTTGCAGTTGGCGTATATTATGACGAAGCTTTCGGCAGATATTTATATCCCCAATATTGTTGCCGTATCACTGGCGCGTGAGTTGGCGCCGGTGTTGACCGCATTGATCGTGGCCGGACGGGTTGGTGCCGGGATCACAGCCGAGATAGGATCTATGGTTGTCACCGAGCAAATTGATGCCCTTAAGGCATTTGCGGTGGATCCTGTTTCTTATCTGGCAGTACCCAGGTTTATGGCATTGACCTTAATGCTTCCGGTTCTCACCATATTCGCGGTGCTTGTTGGGATATGTGGCGGATTTCTGATCTGTCATTTTAAGCTGGCGATAAGCCCGCATATGTACTGGACCATGGTGTTCAGTGCCCTTGCGGTCAAGGACATTGTGACGGGGCTTGTGAAGACTGTTTTTTTCGGGATGATCATTGCGGGGGTAGGATGCCTGGAAGGCTTTAATGTTGCCGGCGGGGCTGATGGCGTTGGGCGGGCTACGACGATGTCGGTGGTGCGTTCGTTTGTCCTGATCCTGATGTTTGATTGCCTGTTCACATTTATTTTTTATTTTTTATTTAATGCCTGATGATAGAGATCATTGACCTTTACAAGTCATTTGACAAAGCCCGTGTGTTAAACGGGCTGAACCTTCATGTCCGCCCGGGCGAGACAAAAGTGATCATCGGCCGTTCGGGGGCGGGGAAGAGTGTGCTGTTAAAAAGTATCCTCGGTATTTTGCGGCCTGACAGCGGGCAGATCCGTATCGGC
>JBAXBM010000100.1:0-8025 GCA_037141995.1 Candidatus Omnitrophota bacterium | reverse complement strand
CGAGAACCTTCTCGACAAGATCCTTATGCATCTGTTTATGCTGATCCAGTTTCGGATATCGCGCCCGCAGCATGACAGCTTCCTCATCGCGGAAATGCTGTGCCGTATAATCGATGAGCTGATCAACAATCCCGTTGAGGACATCCTTGGTCCTCTGAGACTTCATGGCGCGGTATAAATCATTAACCATGCGGACGAGTCGCTTATGTTGATCGTCCATCTTGGAAACACCCGTTAAAAATAAATCATCCCATTTAAAAATATCTCCAGATACGGCACTGCCGGCGGTCACCGCCGCAGAAGACGCATCTTCAACCACATAATGTTCAACAAGGTCTTTAAGGACTTCCGCTTGAAACGACATCCTCTGCGCCGTTGATGCCAATTGTTCCGACGCGGCCGCATTCGACTCCGTAATAGACGTGTTCTGCTCCATGGCGGCAGCCTGTTCCTGGGCCGCCTGAGAAATCTGCTGCATTTGAGCGGCCATTTTATTAATACTCTCGATGACAGCCAGCGTTTTCTGCCCGGCCTGCCGTGAAACACCAACCCCATGCGATATTTCTTGAAGACCGTTTTTAATTAGATTCTGAATTTCCTTGGCTGAGGCAGCGCTGCGTTCCGCCAGATTGCGGACTTCATCCGCCACAACCGCAAAACCTTTGCCGTGCTCCCCCGCCCTGGCCGCCTCAATGGCCGCATTCAGCGCCAACAGATTGGTTTGATCGGCAATGTCCGTTATAAGTTCGACGACCTCAAACATCTGGGTCGAACTTTTTTCTATCTGCCCCATGGCTTCAATCGTCCCGTTCATCGCCTGCCGCGTATCGTTGGCATCGGCAACTGCGCCTTTGGCCACATTGCTCGCGTCCTGCGAGCTGCCCGCGCTTGCCTGAACCGAAGACGCCAGCTCTTCAAAAGAAGCTGACTGCTGCTGCGCGCCTTCTGCGATCTGCTGCGATGAAGACGATATTTCCCTGGTTGAATGCGTTATTTGCACCGCAGACGCCTTGACCTTGGATACAACCTCCGCGAGATTACTCACCATCATATTAATGCTGTTGGCCAGGTTACCAATCTCATCCTGTTCTTTCACCACAATTTTTTTCGTCAGATCACCCTGGGCAATATCACGGAAATTGACAATAAGATTTTGCAGCGGTTTGCGTATTATTCTTTCAACAAGAACAAAAAGCAGCACAAGAAAAATCAGATTTAAAACAATAACCTGGATAAGCCCCATGATCTGCATTTGAAACAATTCCTTACGGATGAATCGTTCCTCAGCGTACAAATTGAGCTTGCCCATATTCTCAGTTTTAGACTGTTTTTTATAAAGGAGCTCACTGGTGCTGTCCGGATTTCCTGCCGGAGCCTGAAGGATGTTTTTAATCTCGCCGGTCTCATCTTTTTCCCTGCCAAGGATTATTTTCCCATTCGGATCAAACACGGTCACGGCCCTAAGGTCCCTGACAACAAGTTCGCCTTCAATGACCTTGTTGGCCTGGTCCATCGCAAAATCATAGATCATCGGCGGTAATGATCCCGACAAACGCTGGCGGGCGCTGTCCAGCATGTTTTTCCGCAAGCCGAGGACTATCGATTGTTGATGATGAACGTTGTAAAATTGAAAAGCGCTTACAACAACCGTTGCCGATAAAATAATGGAAAAAATAAGCTTGGTCCGGATTGTCATGTTTATTTCCAGTCTTGAACGGAGTACCGATCCAGGATCTTCCGCAGCTCACCGGAAGCGCGCAATTTTTTAATTCCCTCATCCCATTGGGCCGCGTATTGTTTGGTTTTCTCATTACCCGGAGCAAAGGCCACAAAAAGATCCTTCGAACTGTTGGCCGCTCCCGCATTTTCAAATCCGGCGGGATCAAGGCCCAATGTTTTCAATGTCGCGGTAATGACAATATCGTTTTCAAGGACAGTATCCAAACGGCCCGCCTGAAGTTTCTTCAGGTTTCTGTCCAGCGAACCATCTCCTGTCATGATCTCGACATCCGCTGCTTTTGACGCAATGTATTTATCAATATCAGCGCCATCATCATAAGAATAACCGTCGATAACACCCAGCTTGACGCCCTTGAGAGAACTCACGCCCGCATATTTCCAGGCGCTCCCTTTTTTAACCAGAAAGATGTTATTAATGGCACCCATCGCCTCAGCAGGATACACGCATTTGGGCGCATCAGCTATGGATGCGCCAATGATCGCGTCAATTTTACCAGCGGTCGCATCTTCAACCGCACGGGTCCACGGCATGGTTTGATAGTCAATGGTATGCCCCAGCGGCGTATAAATAGCCTTCAGGATTTCAACCACATACCCGGGATGATCTGCCGCCGGATCTGCGTTGTAAGGCGGCCATGAATCAGCACGGACCGTGATCGTATCCGCAAAAGCCGCAGTCCCAAACGCCATAACAGAGCAGAACAGAAGCGCAAATAAAAATTTTTTAAACACCATACCTTCTCCTTTTTATGAATAAAACAGTTTAACCGCAATCACCAACACAATACTCAACGTGCAACACAGCCTCAGCCTAATCCTCTCCGCCAAGGAACAGCATCCGGAGCGCCTCCTTTTTCCCATGCCTCCCGCAACTTAATCCCGGATTGTGCATTAGCCGTCTTTCATCGACGATAGCGTCTGAACAAAAACCTGCGTTGTTATTCCAACTGGCCTTCCATAATTTTACCATCAAGAAAAAACCCGGGCTCAATCCGCATGACCTCTATCTATTGAAAAATGCGGGTTAATACTTACCTGCGATTAATTCATAAGATGATATAAATGAACAGGTTAATTATACATAATAAAATTACAGATAATCAAAATTAATAAATTATTATGCGCGCGGCCCGCTGAACATCAACATCCAGAAGCTGGGGATGCCGCAGACTGGCGATGCTGAAAACGGGTTTTGATCATTTTAAGGACAAAGAACGCTTCACGGGATTGTTCTTCAAGAACATCATTGATGTATTTCATCGTGTCAGCGTAATCCGGGAGGTATATCTGTTCAAGGGCATTGACACGGCGGACCGTTTTCCTGACTTCAGCGGCAAGCCTCAAAAGGGTAATCTTTATTTCCGCCATCGGTCCAAGTAATTTTACTACCCGCTGGAACGCGGCAGCGGCCTCATCGATCCAGATACCGGTCTCCAACAAGCCATAAGAAACCCCCGCAGCCGCGGACGTCTCTTCAATGACAGGCAAATGAACCCCGATAACATCGCGCTGGCGCACCGCAATCCCGGCAGAAAGATTGACCGCCTGCGCCGCGGCTTTGACCTTCACCCGCCCCAGGCGCATCACCGACTCCCCCAGCGCTTCATACGCCGCCCGCAGGGCATCATCCAGATTTTTTTCAGCCGCGGCAGCCCTGACGGCAACAGCCATCAATTCCGCGACGAGAATATCACGTTTCTGTTCAAGCAAACGATGCCCCTCCAGCGCGAACGACTGGTCCCGCCGGACTTTCAAAAGATTGGTTTTGGTGGGCGCCACATGATATCTGGCCATGGTTCACTTCCCGTAAAATTTACTGATCTCCTCATCAGTGATCCGGTGCAGCTCTTCCTGAGGCAAAATCGATAAAAGCGACCAGCCCAAATCGAGGCTTTGATCCAGGCTCCGGTTCTCATGCCGCCCCTGGGTCAAGAAACGTTTTTCGAAAGCATCACCAAATTCAAGGTATCGCCGGTCAATTGACGACAACTCCTCTTCCCCGATAACCAGGGCCAGCGACCTGATATCCTTCACGCGCGCATAACAGGCAAAAAGCTGGCTAGCCAGATGCGGATGATCCTCGCGTGTCATGCCGCGGCCGATGTTATCTTTCATCAGGCGCGATAACGACGGCAATCCGGCAATCGGCGGATAAACCCCTTTCTGGCTCAATTCACGTTCCAGGACAATCTGCCCCTCCGTGATATATCCGGTCAAATCAGGGACCGGATGCGTAATATCATCATTGGGCATAGTCAAAATCGGCACCTGTGTGATCGAACCTTTCAAGCCCCGGATAATCCCCGCGCGTTCATACAAACCGGCCAAATCGCTGTAAAGATAACCCGGATATCCTTTTCTCGCCGGGATCTCTCCGCGCAATGTGGATATCTCGCGCAACGCTTCGCAGTAATTACCCATGTCCGTCATAATGACCAGCACATGCATCCCCTTGTCAAATGCCAGGAATTCAGCACAGGTCAACGCCGCGCGCGGGGTCATGATCCTCTCAATCGATGGCGCATCCGCCAGGCTTAAGAATGTCACCACTTTTTCAAGGACACCGCTTTCTTCAAAAGAATCAATAAAAAATTGCGCGATATCATGCTTAACCCCCATCGCCGCAAAAACAACGGCAAAGCCTTCTGTATCACCGATGATCCTGGACTGGCGGACAATCTGGGCCGCCAGGGCATCATGCGGCAGGCCGTTACCTGAGAAAATCGGCAATTTCTGGCCGCGCACAAGCGTGTTCATGACATCAATGGACGACACCCCTGTTTGAATGAACCGGTTGGGATAGTCACGGGCTGTTGGATTGATCGGAAGGCCGTTCACATCCGCGCTCTTGTCCGGGATAGGCGCCGGCATATGGTCAACCGGCTTCCCGAGCCCGTTAAACACCCGGCCGAGCATGGCTGCCGATACCTCCAGGGCAAACGGCCGCCCTGAAAACTTCACCCGCGGCACAGCCAAAGAAAATCCGCCGGTACCGCCGAAAACCTGCACCACTGCCATCCCGCGGGCCACCTCCAGGGTGATGCCCTGCTGGGTCTCACCTCCGGCATCAACGATCTCAACAAGTTCGTTATACCCGACATCATGCACCCCCTCAATCACAAAGAGCGGCCCCATCACGTCATGAATACCAATATAATCCCGATTGTTATAAGAAGATATGTCTGCCATGATCAGCCGGCCCCTTCCAGGATAAAAGCTTCAACATCCCGATCCAGCGCGTCGAGCTTCTCCATCTCCTCATTGGCGATCGATAATTTCATCTTCAAGACATCGGACCGCAACCGCGACTTCCTGATTTGTTCCAGGGTAACCCCGCCTTTAACGGCTTCACTGCATTTCCTGTGAAACCCAAGGATAATCTTGAGCATCCTGGCCTGCTTTGACGGGATCGAAAACATATCCACCGCATCAAACGAACTTTGTTGAAGAAATGCTGTCTTAAAAATCAGGCATGTTTCAAGGATAACTTTCTGGCTCTCCTGCAGGACATCCGGCCCCACCAGTTTGACCACCTGCCTGAGGCGCTCCTCCTGCTGCAGCAGCTCAATGATCTGACGCCGCATCCCCATCCAATCAGCGTCAATGTGCGCGCACCACCAGGCCCCGATTTCATCCAAATATTCCGAATAACTGTCCATCCAACTGATGGAAGGATAATGACGGGCATTGGCGAGGTCCTTGTCGAGCGCCCAAAAACACCGGACACAGCGCCGGGTGTGCTGGGTGACCGGCTCGGCAAAATCACCTCCCGGCGGAGATATGGATCCGATGATGGTCACCGACCCGCTCTTCCCTGATAATGTCTCAACCGCGCCGGCCCGTTCATAAAATTCCGCCAGGCGCGTCGGTAAATACGCCGGGAACCCCTCATCCGCCGGCAATTCCTCCATCCTCCCGGAAAGCTCGCGCAAGGCCTCGGCCCATCGTGACGTTGAATCCGCCATGACCGCCACATGATACCCCATATCCCTGTAATATTCGGCACATGTAATCCCGGTATAAATGCTCGCTTCCCTAGCCGCCACGGGCATGTTCGACGTGTTCGCGATTAAAATAGTCCGCTCCATTAACGAGCGCTGGCTCCGCGGATCAATGATCTTCGGAAAACTCAACAAAACATCCGTCATTTCATTGCCGCGCTCGCCGCAGCCAATGAAAACAATAATGTCGGCGTCACACCACTTGGCCAACTGGTGCTGAACAATCGTCTTGCCCGTTCCAAACCCTCCCGGTACCGCCACGGCGCCGCCTTTCACCACCGGGAACAATGTATCAATAACCCTCTGCCCGGTAATCAGGGGCTCACTCAGGCGCTGCCTGGCGCGGTATGACCGCCCCTGCCTGACAGGCCAGCGGTGGTACAAGTAAACCGGCTGTTCCCTGCCATCCATTGATATCACGGCAATAACATCGTCCAGCGAGCATTCACGTTCCTCAATGATAGAGACAACCCGGCCGCGCAGGCGCGGCGGCATTAATATCCTGTGCTCCACCAAACTGGTCTCGGGAAGAGCCCCTATCACAATTCCCGGCTCAACATCATCCCCGGCTTTCACCCATGGCTTGAAATGCCATTTCTTCTTCCTGTCAAGCGCCGGCGCATGAATACCTTTATGAATATACGCCCCGGAAGCCGTACGGATCACATCCAGCGGCCGCTGAATCCCGTCATAAATCGTACCGATCAACCCGGGGCCAAGCTCCACCGCGAGCGGCATCCCCGAACCATAAACCGGCAAACCAGGCTTCAAGGACGTTGTATCTTCATATACCTGCATCGTGATTTTTCTTCCCGTCAGGCGCACAATCTCCCCGACAAGATGCTCATCCCCCACCTCGACCATCTCGAGCATGGCAGCATCCGCAGCGCTCTCCGCTTCAACCAGCGGCCCCGCCACCCTTGAAATATACCCAATAATATTAAACATTGTTGTCAAAAACCTCTTTTAAAATACCGGCCCGTATCGTGCCATACGACCTGGACAAAAAACCTTCGAATGTCTTATTACACTCTATCCTTTTGTCTTTCGACCTTAAAATCACGCCGATATCCGTTATCGTGGCATCCCATTGCTGGATCAAGGTCACCGCTTGATGATGCTCGTTTTTCAGCACCTGCTCAATATCACCCAGAAAAGACATGTTCACCATCTCCCGGTCACAGGCCGCCGCGACCACCACCACCTCGTCCGTACCCAGGGTCAGCGCCCCGTCAATGATCAATGCCTTTAAATAAGGCGCATATTCAGGTGACGCACGAAACTCCTCTGCCAGCGCTCTAATCCTTCCCATGATCTGCGCCATCACTTTCTCCCGCGCATCCAGCAAAACCTTTCGCCGTTCCAGGCTGATCGTTGCCAGGATCTTTCTTCCCCTGGCAGCGCCCTCTTCTGCTGCCGCATGCATCGCCTTCTTCCGCATTTCCGCCAAAAGCTCCTCGTTTTGTTTCAAAATAAGCGCCGCAGCCTCCCCGCCCTCCTTGAGGATCAGCCCGGCTTCCTGGCGGGCATCTGCCATGATGCGGGCACACAGGCCATCTGCAGCATCCCTTGACCCCAGCATCTCTTTTTTAACTGTCATACCTGAACCCCCACCGCCTGACGCACTATCTGCGCCAGGCTCACTCTTTCCGACGACGGCCCTTCACGCCCGGGGACTTCAAGGATCAACGGGATTAGCGCCGCGCCCTGAAACTTAACCACCTCATCCCTGATCATGGCGGCCAGATTGTCACAAATCAATACCACACCAACCTCGGGCATATGCGTAGCCGCATAAAATGCCTCCCGCACTTCAGGCGGCGTGCGCGCCACGCGCCCATCCACACCCGCAAGCCGGAAACCTGTCGTCATATCCGCATCACCGATACAAAAATACCGCATACATTTCTCCCGGATCTGATCCTTACACCTTCCCCAGGATCATGATCGCGATGATCAATCCATAAATGGCAATCCCTTCAGCAAGCCCCACAAAAATTAATACTTTCCCCACCAATTCCGGTTTTTCACTGATAGCGCCGATCGATGCCGCCCCGACATAAGCCACGGCAATTCCTGCCGCCACCGACCCCATGCCCACGGCCAACGCGGCTGACAGAAATGCCAAATTATTGTTCGGCGCGGGAACGATGGCCTGTCGAACCGTTTCAACGGCTTGCGCCCAAGCCCCCGGCATCCCGAGACACCAGAACAACATGACCATCCCCGGAACAAAGGCAAGCGAAATACCCGTCCGCCCCCTGAAAATTGCTGTCATCCCTTG
>JBAXBM010000099.1:0-8151 GCA_037141995.1 Candidatus Omnitrophota bacterium | reverse complement strand
GGGGCTGCGGGTCGGCCACTCGCCCCGCCTATAGGACGCTCCTATTCGTCGCGTCCAGCGGGGCTCAATTTCGAATCCATGCATCAAAGATAATTAAAAAGCCCCCGCTGTGCGGAGGCTTTTTATAATGGTGGGCAGGCATGGATTCGAACCATGGAAGAGCAAGCTCAACAGATTTACAGTCTGTCCCCTTTGGCCACTTGGGTACCTACCCACGAAAAATATTAAGCCGACGAGAGGTTTCGAACCCCCGACCTGCTGATTACAAATCAGCTGCTCTACCAGCTGAGCTACATCGGCGTAAAAGATCTAAGCAGCGGGGCGTATATTAGCAAAAGGTATAATTTATGTAAAGAGAGAATGTTGCTTTATGGTTTTTTATAATTTTTTTGGTATCATATGTCCATGCTTGAAACCTTGACCGTAAAAAATTTTGGCATCATTGAGTCAGTTTCCATTGAACTGACACCAGGGCTTAATATTCTGACCGGTGAAACCGGGGCCGGGAAATCCATCCTCATTGACGCGCTGCGTTTCTGCCTCGGCGAACGTTTTCAAACAAGCTATCTCCGCCATGACGGCACGCCCTGCACGGTCGAAGCTGTATTCGATCTTTCCCCGGATCTGTGGAAAAAACTTGAATGCCTTCACGATTTTAAATCCGGTGAAACCACCCTGATCATCCAGCGCACTGTTTCCCAAGACGGAAAGAACCGCGTAAGACTGAACGGGCTGACAGCCTCTGTTGCCCAGCTTAAAGAAATCGGCGAGGCCCTCATTGATTTCCATGGGCCTCATGACCATCAACAGCTTTTAGCCGAACATCACCACCTCGAAATCATTGACTCCCTGACTCAACTCGCGGCCGCGCAGCAGGAATATTCTTCCCTGTATGTCACTTTCTGCGGGATCCAGGCAAAAATTAAAGAACTTGACCTGATGGCCAAAAGCCGTGAGCGTGACCTGCAGCTGCTTGAACACCAGATCAAGGAACTCGAACAGGTTCCCCTTGACGAAGCTGTCCAGGAGGAAACCTCCCGCAACCGCATCAAAATTTCAAATGCGGAAAAGCTCTATGAAAATATCAGCCAGGCCATGGTCATCCTCGAAAATGAAGATGCCGGCATTGAACTCATGCTCGGACGCACGTTCAAACCCCTGCAGGCCCTTGCCGCCATTGATGAAAAGTCTGAAAAATTTCTTGATCAGCTTTCAGCTGTTCAAGATCAGGCCGCAGAATTAACCGGGGCCTTAAGGGACTATGCCGACTCCCTGTCTTTTGACCCCGGCGCAGCACACCGTGTGAATGAACAATTCGACGCGTATCAGTCGATCCTGCGCAAATACGGGCCGTCGATGGCTCATGCCCGCCGTACGTACGATGAGGCCAGGCAAAAATTTTCCTTGCTGAATGACTTTGAACACCATGCCGATACCCTTGATAAAGAGCTGAAAACCAAAGAAACCGATCTCACCCGCCTTGCGAAAAACATGTCCCAGCGCCGCAAGAAAACAGCTGATACCCTGAAAAAAACCATCGAACATGAATTGCAGGAGCTGGGTTTTAAATCGATTGCCTTTGAAGCCAGATTTGAAAAAAAGCCGCTGGCCGCTGACGGGACTGACAAGGTTGTCTTTTTTATCAGCACCAATGCCGGCGAAGACCTTAAACCCCTGGCGGAGATCGTCTCATCCGGCGAAGCGGCGCGCATCATGCTCGCGGTCAAACGCGCCCTGATGAAAGCCGATCCTGTCCCCGTCCTGATCTTCGACGAAATCGATGCCCAGATCGGCGGCCGTCTGGGAACCGTCATCGGTACCAAGCTGAAGGAAATATCAACACACCGGCAGGTTATTCTCATCACCCATCTCCCCCAGATCGCGGCATTCGCCCAAACCCACTTCAAAATCACCAAACATGTCGATCAGGGGCGGACCCGTACCGCCGTAGCTGCCATTGACGGAAAAATCCGCGTCGATGAACTGGCCCACATGATGGCCGGTGATAAAATGACAGCCGCGGCAATGAAACATGCCGGGGAAATGCTCAAGGATGCCGCAGAACAAGAATAATCGAAGGAATAGAAAAATCCCTTGCCCCCTTATTTCACCCGTGATAATTTATCTTCTTCATCCGAAACAATGTCATGCTATTAAAATCAACCAACAGGAGCTCTTCATATGAAAAAAATCGGCATTCTTACATCCGGCGGCGATTGCGGCGGCCTTAACGGCATTGTCAAAGGCGCGGCTCAAATGGCCAACAGCCTCGGCATCACCCCTTATGTTGTTCCCAACGGC
The DNA here is from genome assembly GCA_037141995.1 of Candidatus Omnitrophota bacterium. Taxonomy (GTDB): domain Bacteria; phylum Omnitrophota; class Gorgyraeia; order Zapsychrales; family Fredricksoniimonadaceae; genus Fredricksoniimonas. Next base: position 5,850 of record JBAXBM010000099.1, on the reverse strand, counting down.
TATGCCGGCCTTTATAATCTTGTCGAGATGGACTCCCTGACGGCCTTGACGCCTGAACGCGCCGACAGGATCGATGCCAACCTCGCCGGGTCCGAAGCCGGCCACTCCCGTGTCAAGGTCAAGAAAATTGAAGATCCTAAAAAATACGAGCGCATCAAGGACGGCATGAAAAAATTCGGGATAGACGGGCTTGTTATTTCAGGCGGCGATGATTCGGGTTCTGTCATGGTCGACCTTTACGAACAGGGCATCAAGTGCGTCCACGCCCCCAAGACCATGGACCTCGACCTGCAAACCTACTCCGTCGGCGGCGACTCAACGGTAAACAAAATCGCCACCTATGTCGAAGAACTCAAAACAACATCGCTCACCCACAATCGCATCATGGTCCTTGAGGTGTTCGGGCGCTACGCCGGCCATACCGCTTTCCGCGGAGGTGTCGCAGCGGACGCCGATGCCATCCTTATCCCTGAAGTGCCGTCAGATTTTGATATCGTCTACAAGCACATGAAAACCCGTTATTTCGGCCGCATCTTAAAAAGCGATGTCCTGGCCGGCCAATACATGATCGTGGTGGCGGAAGGCTTAAAAACTGCTGACGGGACCGAAATCTATGATGAATCTGCCGGGGTTGACTCCTTCGGCCACAAAAAGCTTGCCGGCGCCGCCAAGTATGTTTGCCAGGAACTCACCAAGCGCCTGAAAGCTGATCCTGAGATCAAGTCCCTGATGAAAAAAGCGCATATGTATGTTGAAAAAATGAACGAGATCCCTGAAGTGCGTTCCGTTGTCCCGGGGCATTTGGTGCGTTGCGGGCATTCTTCCGCCTTCGACGTCTGCTTCGGCAAGGAAGCCGGTGCCGCCGCGGTTATGCTCCTCAAACAGGGCATTGTCGGCGTTACCATCGTCGGGATTGACGGCGCCAATGTCCGTTATATGGAATCCAAGAAAGCCATCGAACAGCGGCATGTTGACCTTGATCAGGTCTCTGTCTACGAACAGATGGGCGTTTGCTTCGGCCGCCCCTTAACAGCGTATACCCCGAAATTCGAGAAAGCCGAAGGCAGGATCACGCGTCACCTGTAATCAATATCATCATCTTTAATAAAAAAGCCCGGGATTCCGACCGGGCTTTTTTATTAAAGTTTATTGAAAGGCCATAAGGAATAACAAAAAATGTTTATGTACTGACGGTATCGTCGATGAAAAGAGTTGCTGCAGAATCCGGGGTTATCAGCTGATCTCAACCAGCGCGCTGGCAACCGCATAAAATTTCGAATGTGAAATAGATAAATGAACAGTATAGCCAACAGGCAACCCATTGATATGGCATACAGGTTTGCCATGCGGCTCATTGATTATTGTTATATCTTTCCAGGAAACATCCTTGCGGCCCAGGGCCTTATAAACCGCTTCTTTCGCCGCGAAACGACCCGCATAATGCGGATACGGCACAGCATGCAATTGCGCGTAAATAATTTCTTCACGGTTGAAAAGACGTTCCAGGAACCGTTCCCCCCAATGGTCAATCGCGGAGCGGATACGCTCTATCTCAATGATATCAATCCCGGTGCCTGCGATCATGCCGCGCCTCTGGCAAGAACAAGCATTTCCTTGACCGCGCGTTCAAGCCCCACAAAAACAGCATACCCCATGATCGAATGCCCGATGTTAAGCTCGTGCATCCCGGGAATTTTCGCCACAGAAGAAATATTCCGGTAATCAAGGCCGTGCCCGGCATTAACCACAAGCCCGTTCCTTACCGCATAAGCCGTCATGGCAACAATTTTGCGCAATTCACGGGCCTGGGAAACCTGCGTACGGGCGGATGCGTAACAACCGGTATGAAGCTCTATCACACCAATGCCCAATTCAAGCGTTTTGTCAATTTGAGCTTTATCAGGAGCAATGAAAAGGCTGAGGTCGATCCCTTTGCCCATAAGCCGGGAACACGCAGCCTTAAGCCGTCGGAAGCCCCCCACCACATCCAATCCGCCCTCCGTAGTTAATTCCTGGCGGCGTTCCGGCACCAGTGTCGCCTGAACAGGGCGCACACGGCAAGCCAAATCCACCACATCGGGCGCTATCGACATTTCAAGGTTAAAACGAACCGAAAGTTCCTGACGCAGACGAATGATGTCCTTATCCTGAATATGCCGTCGATCTTCCCGGAGATGCGCCACAATAGAATCAACCCCTGCTTGCTCGCAAATCAGCGCCGCACTCACCGGATCAGGTTCTTTCCCCCTGCGCGCCTGGCGAAGCGTTGCCACATGATCAATATTAACTCCCAGCATTGGCATAATGAATCACCTTACAACTTCGCCATGCACATAAATCCATGTGATAATGGCGAGCCCCAACGCAATAATCTTTAACGGCAAACTGGCAGTAAGAAAATCTTTCATTTTTTCCTCTTGGTATGAATAATCAGCAAATCCTTAAGAATAGCCTGTAAACGCTCAATCCCGGTAACAGGAATAAATTTCCCGTCACATGCCACAGAAATTTCACCGGTCTCTTCTGAAACAAGGAGCACCACCGCATCCGTATGCTCCGTAAGGCCAAGCGCCGCCCGATGGCGCGTCCCAATAATTTTGCTTAAATTCTGGTTTTCTGTCAACGGGAAAAGGCATGCCGCGGCGGCAAAACGCTGGCCGCACACAACAACACCCCCGTCATGTATCGGCGATTCATGCTTAAAAACAGACTGAATCAGTTCAGCGTTGACTATCGCGTCAATTTGAACACCGCTTTCCACATACGTCGTCAGCTTGGCTTCACGTTCAATAGCAATAATAGCCCCGGTCTTTTTTTCCGACAACTTAAAAACCGCGTCGGAAAGTTCATGGATAACAGCGATAACTTCAGATTCCCCGACAAAAAGATTGAAAAAACGGCCGCGCCCCAGGCGCGCCAGTCCCTGGCGAAGTTCCTGCTGAAAAAGAATAACCATGGCTAAAATAAATATAGCAAAAAACTGTTTGAGCAGCCAGTTGAGCGCATGGAACCCCAGCAATTGGGCAACAAGAAAAAGAATGGCTAAATACGTGATGCCTTTAAGCACCTGAAACGCGCGCGTCCCCTGAAAAAACAAAAGGATACGATAAAAAATCCACCACAAGATCAATATTTCGAAGACTGGCTTAACAGTAGACCAGAAAGATAATAAATTCATATTCGCTCCTCTCCCAATGACCCCGTTCACATAGTCGCACGAATCGCGTCAGCCATCATCACAGCCTGCTTCATCGCCAGTACATCATGCACCCGGACAATATGAATGCCGGACATGGCCGCAACGGCAACTGTAACCGCGGTCCCGATAAGGCGCTTCTTTTCAGGGTTCCCAAGAACATGGCCGATAAAAGATTTACGGGATGTCCCCACAAGAACAGGCCGTCCCAGCGGAATAAATTCACTTAACCGGCGCATGATCAGCAGATTCTGTTCCGGTGTTTTCGAAAAACCAATGCCCGGATCAATAACAATACGATCTTTCTTTATCCCGCAAACCAGGCACTGGTGTAATGCCGTCCTGAGTTCGGCTTTCACTTCCCGGATAAGATCTTGATACGCGGTTTTCTCAGGCGACTGCATGCTTTTGGAATTGCCGCGCATATGCATCAAAACCAAACCGGCTTTCGCTTCAGCCACCAGGCGCAAGATCTTCACATCCGCCGGAGTTCCCTGGATCAAATTAACAATAGATGCCCCTGCCTGCAGCGCTTCAACGGCCACCAGGACACTGGCGGTATCAACCGAAAGCGGGATATCAAGGCGCCCTGAAAGCGCAGCGATTAAAGGAACAACACGCCCTGCTTCTTCGCGCGGCATCGGCGGAACAGCTCCGGGGCGGGAAGATGCGCCTCCGATATCAAGGATATCCGCGCCATCACGGGCCAATTTTAACGCGAGGGCCAAACCTGGAATTTTCTCAGTGCGTCCTTTTGCCAATACGCCGTCACCGCTGAATGAATCCGGTGTCACATTGACAATACCCATGACAAGGGTGCGTTCCCCCAAATAAATATCATATTTCCCGGCGTTCCATATCATTTTGCGTGCCGGCGCCGCCATTAAATCAAGCTCCCTGCGGCGGTAAAATATCCGTATTCACCGAAGGCATTCCAAGAATAATCCGCGCCTCTTCGATATCAATCACTTCCTTCTCGATCAGATGATTGGCAATAATATCAAGTTTAGCACGATAATCTGTAATAAGCGTCTTCGCGCGCTGATACGCCGCATCAACAAGTTTCTGCACTTCTTCATCTATCTGCTGCGCGGTTGCCGCGCCATAATCCTTTTCTTCAAAAATGTCACGTCCCAGGAATGCCGGGTGTGTGCTGCGGCCATACGCACGCTTCCCCAGGGCATCATTCATTCCAAAAGAACAAACCATGCTCCGCGCCAGGGAAGCAACCTTTTCAAGATCATTGGAAACGCCTGTGGTCGAATCATTCATAAACGCTTGCTCACCCACCAGCCCGCCCAATAAAACCGTCATCTGGCCAAAAAGTTCTTTTTTGGTGTAATAATGCTTGTCCTCCGTCGGAGGTGTAAGGGTATACCCGCCGGCCATCCCGCGCGGAATAATAGAAACCTTGGAAAATGTATCCACCTCATCAATGAGCAAACTGAGCATCGCGTGCCCGGCCTCATGATACGCCGTCATTTCTTTTTCTTTTCTCGATGTCGTATGCGATTTCTTTTCAGGCCCCAGCGTGACACGCTCAACCGCAGCTAAAAATTCAACAATACCGACAGTTTCCTTATTGTGCCGCGCCGCCAGAAGGGCGGCTTCATTACAAACATTAGCCAGGTCAGCCCCCGAGAAATAAACGGTCTGCCGGGCAATGCGGCGGAGATCAACATCGGGGTCTGTTTTGATATTGCGGGAATGCACCTTGAGAATACCCTCACGCCCGTTAATATCGGGTAAGCCCACCACAACACGGCGGTCAAAACGGCCCGGCCGCAAAAGCGCCGGATCAAGGGTGTCCGGACGATTGGTCGCCGCCATCACAATGAGGCCGCTGGGGCCATTAAACCCGTCCATCTCGACTAACAGCGCATTTAAGGTTTGCTCCCGCTCGTCGTTACCGCCGCCGATACCTGAAAAACGCTGCCGGCCGACAGCATCGATTTCATCAATAAAAATAATACATCCCTTGCCAAGAACGCGGGACGCTTTGCGGGCCTGCTCAAACAGGTCGCGCACACGTGAAGCGCCTACTCCAACGAACATTTCAACAAAATCCGAACCGCTGAGGGAAAAAAAAGGGACATCCGCTTCACCGGCAACAGCTTTGGCCAAAAGGGTTTTTCCGGTTCCCGGGGGCCCGACAAGAAGGACACCCTTGGGAATTTTCCCGCCAAGCCGTTCAAATTTCTTAGGTTCCTTAAGGAACTCGATGATCTCCTGCAACTCTTCCTTGGCTTCGTCAACACCGGCAACATCCGAAAAAGTAATTTTATTTTGCCCTTTCTCCGTAACTTTGGCGCGGGACTTTCCGAAAGACCAAATTTTATTACCCATTTCCGCCCCGCGGCGGCCGACAAACCAAATAAAGAAAATAAGAAGAAAAACAGGGACAAAGGCGAAGAATGCCTCGCTCCAGAATGTTTCAGCCCGATGGACAGAAAAATCAGAAATATTGTCACGCATGACATCCACAAAATCTTTATGATCTAAAGGAACAGTGACATGAAACTCCGAATTATCCTTCAATGTTCCCCGGACAATACTTTCCTTATCTTCCGACAAAACCGCTTTCTTAATGGCACGCGTTTCCTGGTTTGTTTTAACGATACCATAAAACTGGCCGTAGGTTAATTCCTTCGAAG
>JBAXBM010000098.1:0-8184 GCA_037141995.1 Candidatus Omnitrophota bacterium | reverse complement strand
ATGAAGATCGGTTTTGATGCGGTGAGTTTGACCCAGGAACGTTCGGGCGTTTCAAACTATCTTTCGCGCTTGGTACGTGCCTTGGCCCTGGCGGACAGCAGCATTGAGATATTCCTTTTTGCGCCGGAAAAAATCTGTGTGGAGTATGATCTTTTTATCCATTACCCGCATGTGAAGCGTGTGGTCATTGATTTGTCACGGGAGGATCGCCGGCAATGGGCATCGCGCTATTTGCCGAAGCTTTTGGCGCAGTATAAGGTTGATATCTTTCATCAGCCTGGCGGAACGGATACGGCTATCTTCTTTCCAGGGTGCCCGTCAGTTGTGACAGTCCATGATATGTTGCCGTGGGTTTTGAGGGCGTTCAAGGATTGGCGGAAAGCCTTGAGGTACAAGATCAGGAGCCTTTTTTGGATGCACCGGGCGGCACGGATACTAACGGGAGTTGAGGTCAGCCGGAAAGACATTCTTCGGCTTTCCCGTATTCCTGCAGATAAGGTGGCGGTGATTCCTTACGGCGCGGAGGTTGTTTATGAAGCAGAAATCTCCCGGAAGGAAGAGGAGGAAATTCTCCGCAAGTACCGTTTATGGGGGCGCCGTTATGTGGTGAATTTTTCTGGGCTTAACCATAAGCGCCGGAATCTGGATCTTGTGCTTGACGGTTTTGCGCGGGTTCAGCGGGAGGTCCCGGATGATATCGCGCTTGTTTTTACAGGTGCTATCGCGCGGTCCCAGGGGCTTTTTGACCGGGCTCAGCGCAAAATCGGCATGCTCGGGATCCGTGAACGTGTTGTCATCACAGGGTTCGTATCCGAGAAAGCCCTGCAGGTTATTACAGCCAATGCCGAGGCCGCGATCGTGACGTCCTGGTGCGAAGGGTTTCCGCAATCGATGGTTGAGGGATTTGCTTCCGGGACGGCGGTGATAGCTACGGACCGCGGCGGCATTGCGGAGGTGGCCGGAGAGGCGGCGGTGATCATTGATCCGTATGATCCGGTGGCTTTGGCGGAAGGGCTCTTGCGCCTTTTGAGCCATGAGGTCGAGCGCGGTCTTTATATTGAAAAAGGTTACGCGAGTATCCGGTCCCTGACCTGGCAGAGGACCGCCCTGGAAACACTGGCAATTTATAATTCCTTACTTAAATGAAGAAGATCCTTATTGTTAATAATTTTGGAATCGGGGATGTCCTGTTTTCGACACCATTGGTTTCGGCGATACAGGCGCGGGATCCTTCGGCAACTGTCAGCTATATTTGTAATCCCCGCACAGCTGATTTTTTGCGCCAGGATCCCAGGATTGATAAGGTTTTTATTTATGAGCGGGATGCTTTTGTGGCGGTTTATCGGCGTTCGCCCTGGCGGTTTTTGTTGAAATGGAAAGCATTTGTTGATCTGATCCATGCTGAAGGGTTCGATGTGGCCTATGACCTTTCCGGCGGATCAGCGCTGAGCCTGGCGCTTGTATTTGCCGGGATACCCCGGCGCATCGGTTTTGATTACAAGGGCCGCGGCCGCTGGCTGACGAGCAAAACCCCGTTGCGCGGCTATGAGGGGCGGCATGTTGTTCGTTATAATATGGACCTTTTAGCGGCCGGCAGCGCCGGAGGCGGTGTCGCGGAAGATCCGCCGCTGATGCGGTTGTTTGTTCCGCCGCAGGACGAGGCCTGGGCAAAAAGTTTTATGGCAAGCAGGGGGTTGGCGGGCCATTTTTTCTTGATCATGTATCCCGGCGGCGGAGCAAGCTGGGGGAAAGATGCGGGGTTCAAGCGCTGGCCGGGGGAAAACTGGGCAAAATTGGCCGAGAAAATAATTGAAAGATCAACGTGTCCTATTATACTGATGGGTGATAAGAGTGAGGTACCTCTTTGCCGGCAGGTTGCCGGGGGCATGTCGAGGCCTCCGATGATCCTGGCGGGACAGACAACATTGCTTCAGTCCGCGGCGCTGATGCAGAGGGCGCGGGCGGTGGTTATTAATGACGGCGGCCCTTTGCATATGGCGGTAGCATTGGGTGTTCGTACGGTGTCATTATTCGGGCCTGTTGATCCCCTGGTTTACGGGCCGTATCCCGTTGGAGAGCACAAGGTTGTTACTAAAGGGTTGATGTGTCAGCCTTGTTACAGGAATTTTCGCATGCCGCCTTGCCGGCATCAAAGTTGTTTAAAAACATTAACCGTTGAGGCGGTTTATCAGGCCCTGGAGGAGTGGTTACCATGAGCGTCCCTTTTATTGATTTTACGGAACAAAATAAAATTATTCGTGTCAACGTGGATACAGCTTTCGCGCAGGTTATTGCCAAGGCGTCGTTTATCATGGGGCCTGAGGTAAAAAAATTTGAGGATGAGTTTGCGGCGTATTGTGGCGTAAAATATGCCGTGGGCGTAAATTCCGGGACGGATGCCCTTTATCTGGCGCTGGCAGCACTGGGCGTCGGAGATGGGGATGAGGTGATCCTGCCGACATACACGTTTATTGCCACAGCCTTGTGTGTTTCTTATACCGGAGCCAGTGTCAAGTTTGTTGATATTGATGAGGTATCTTATAACATGGATCCTGTTCAGCTTAAAAAGGCGATTACGCCGCGGACCAAAGTTATTATTCCGGTGCATCTTTACGGCCAAACAGCGGATATGGATGAAATCCTTGCCATTGCGGCGAAGCATGGTGTCGCTGTTTTGGAAGATGCCTGCCAGGCGCATGGCGCTCTTTATAAAGGCCGGCGCAGCGGTTCTTTGGGCAATGCCGGGTGTTTTAGTTTTTACCCGACGAAAGGGTTGGGGGCTTGGGGTGATGGGGGTATCGTGGTGACAAGCGATGAACAGACGGCGTATATGGTGCGCATGTTGAGGGATTATGGGCGGACCGACCGGTATGCGCATAAATTCAAGGGGCATAATTCTCGCCTTGATACACTTCAGGCGGTTGTACTTTCCCAGAAATTACCGCACCTTGATCCGTGGAACGGGATGCGCCAGCAGGTGGCGGGTTTTTATGCAAAATATCTGGCGGGGACCGGGATTGTTTTGCCGTCAGCGGCAGCGGACAGGGCGCATGTTTTTCAGACGTATGCCGTGCGGATCAGAAACCGTGCGCGTGTCATGGCGCATCTGACGGAAAAAGGCATTACGTCCCTGATCCATTACCCGATACCCATACATTTACAGGAAGCATACATTGATGCCGGATTTAAACAGGGTGACTTTCCTGTATCAGAAAAAATTTGCATGGAAATTTTGTCTTTACCTATGTTCCCGCATATGACCGAAGAACAGGTTAAAGAAGTTGCGTCCGCTTTAAAGGAGGTCCTTTGATGTCTAAAGTTCCTGTGTCGGTTGTTATTATTGCGAAGAATGAAGAAGATAATATGGATGCCTGTATCCTGAGCGTTAAAGGATGGGCGGATGAGGTTGTTGTTGTTAATGATAATTCCACGGATCGTACGGTTGCCATTGCCCAGCAGCATGGCGCTGTTATTTTTCACCGGACCATGGATAATGAGGGGATTCACCGGAACTGGTCTGCGGCACAGGCAAAAAACGAATGGGTCCTGTATTTGGATGCGGATGAACGTGTGACGCCGGAATTGCAAAGGGAAATCGACGCGGCGCTCCCGGCGACAACACATGTGGTGTATTCTATCCCGTTTCGAACATATATCGGCACTTATTGGGTTAATCATTCCGGATGGTATCCCGGTCCCAAGGATCGTCTGGTGCAAAAAAGCCGCTTCCGTTATGAGGAAGCGCCGGTGCATCCGCGGGCGCTTTATCCTGACGGGACATGCGGGCGCCTGACCAAAGATATTATTCATTACGGGTATCCTGATCTTGCTCATTTTTTAGCAAGCCTGAACCGGCAGACATCCCTTGAGGCTAAGAAATGGTTTGATACCGGGCGAAAAATGACAATGCTCGTCGGATTCTGGCGCGCGATAGACCGTTTTTTTCGTTCCTATATCGGCAAGTCGGGATGGAAGGCGGGGTTCATGGGGTTTGTGATTGCTTTCTTTGCTTTCCTTTACCAGATGATGAGCTACATTAAATATTATGAAATTATCAGGGGCATTAAGCCGCCGCCGGAGAAGTAATGCGCGTTGTCTGGGAAATACTGAAAATAACGGCGGTTTGGATTGGTATCTTGTTGGCGGCAGCGTTTATTTTTGAAGGAGCCTTGCGGCTTGGCAACAGGGACATAAATCCGTTAGCTGAGATATCCCAGAAAAATCAAGGACAATTATTTGTCCCGCATAGTTCCTTGCACAGCGTCTCATCTGTGCCTGGTGAATTTGACTATACGGCCGGCATTAACCGCTGGGGGTACCGCGGCCCTGATTTTGAAAACCCCAAGCCGTCCGGTGTCCGCCGGGTTTTTGTGATCGGTGATTCTTTCACTTTCGGGGTTGGTTCGCCTGATGATCAAACTATTCCTGCATTGCTTCAACGCGGCCTCGGCGCGAGGGAGCGGTCTATAGAGGTTGTTAATGCCGGAATCGGCGGGACATCGCCGGTCACGCATTATGTGAACCTGCGTGATATTCACCTGCGATATCAGCCGGATGCGGTTGTCCTGATGCTGGACATGACAGATTTATGGGATGACTGGAACAGTGACCGGCATGCCTTGAGAGGGAAGGACGGGGATATTGCCGGGTTTGACGCCACGCGTGTTAACGGCCGGCGTGATCTTTGGGTCACGATGACATATTACAGCTTTTTTTGCCGTTATATCAATAATAAAGTGGTGCGGACGATTCATAAAGTACAGGTTTTGGGTGTTGATGGTTATATAAAGGCAGTCAGGGACGGTAAGCGGGCCAAGGCTGTGATCGCGACAGCTGCTGACGGGAATGTCCGGGAATCGTCCATTGAATATGACGGGCTTGTATTTATGCGCGGGCGCGGGAAAGAGGCGATGATCCGCGAACATTGGGCACGCACCGCGGCGTATATTCTTAAAATCCGTGATATGCTGGCGTATCGGAATATACCGATGGTCCTTGTTTTTTACCCGCATGGTATTTATGTCGATGGCAATCAGTGGCAGGAAGGGCGCAAGACCTGGGGATTTGATGCGGGTAAGCGGTATGATGATTATTTGCCCTTTGAGATTGTTGAAGATTTCGCGCGGAAAAACAGTATCCCTTATGTGAATACCCTCGGGGCATTCCTCAGGGCGCCCGCCGTGCAGTATTTTTTTACCTGGGACGGGCATTTAACCTGTGCGGGCAACCGCATTGTCAGTGAGGCGCTTCTTTCTGACAGCGTATTTTTGAATGTGGTATTATCGGCAAAGGGAGATTCTGCGACACAATGAATATTATTGGTATTTCTGCATATTATCATGATAGCGCCGCGGCCCTTGTTCAGGATGGCCGGATTATTGCTGCCGCCCAGGAAGAGCGGTTTACCCGCAAGAAACATGATGCTGCTTTCCCGGGGCAGGCCGTTGCTTATTGCCTGAAAGAAGCCGGTATCGGGATCAAGGATGTCGGCCTTGTTGTTTTTTATGACAAGCCGTTTTTGAAACTCGAGCGCCTTCTTTTGACCTATTTGAATTATGCCCCGTCAGGATTGGCGTCATTCCTGACGGCCATGCCGGTGTGGTTAAAAGATAAGATTTTTTTAAAAACGGCGGTTGCCGAGGCGCTTGGATATAACGGTGAGATTATCTTTTCCGAGCATCATGAGGCGCATGCCGCGTCTGCTTTTTTCCCGTCGCCTTTTGAAAAGGCCGCGATCCTGACGATGGACGGTGTCGGCGAGTGGGCGACAACAAGTTTCGGCATCGGCCAGGGGAATTGCCTTGACCTTAAGGCGGAGATTAGATTCCCGCACTCTTTAGGCCTTTTGTATTCGGCGTTCACGTATTATTGCGGTTTTCGGGTTAATTCCGGAGAGTATAAGCTCATGGGACTTGCGCCTTACGGTGAACCCCAATATGCTGATCTTATCCGGCGGGAACTGGTGGACATTCGTCCTGACGGTTCATTTCAGCTGAATATGAAATATTTTAATTACTGTGTCGGGCTTACGATGACGAACCGGCATTTTCACCGTTTGTTCGGACGGGCGCCGCGGCGTCCTGAGACGGCATTGACCCAATTTGATATGGATATGGCCAGGTCCATCCAGGAAGTCACGGAAGAGATTGTCCTTAAGACGGCACGGCATGTGCGGGAGATGACCGGGCAGGAAAACCTTTGCCTGGCCGGCGGGGTAGCGCTTAATTGTGTGGCTAACGGCAAGATTGCCCGCGCGGATATTTTTAAGAAAATATGGATTCAGCCGGCCGCAGGTGATGCCGGCGGGGCCCTTGGCGCGGCATTGTTGGGATGGTATCAGTACCTTGATCATCCGCGGAAGGCTGACGGCCAGCATGATGCCCAGCAGGGAACATACCTGGGGCCGGGGTATTCCGATGCCGATGTCGGGGCATTCCTGAAAGAAAAAGGTGTCCCGTATGAGGCTTGCGGGGAGGGCATTCATGGCCGTGTCGCGGATCTCATTGCGGCGGAAAAGGTCATTGGCTATGTTCAGGGCCGTATGGAGTTCGGCCCCCGGGCCTTGGGCGCGCGCAGTATTATCGGAGACGCGCGTTCGATGAAGATGCAGGAACAGATGAACGTGCGCATCAAGTTCCGTGAGTCGTTCCGTCCTTTCGCGCCGAGCATCCTGGAAGAACACGCCAGGGCGTATGTCGATCTTCCGCAGGAGAGCCCGTACATGCTGATGGTCGGCCCTGTGGCAGCCGGCCAGGTGGATCCTTCATCACGCGATACCGCGCTGACCGGGCTGGCAAAACTGAAACAGCGGCGGTCGACGGTACCGGCAGTCACCCATGTGGATTATTCTGCCCGTGTGCAGACCGTGACACAGGAGCGCAACGCGTTCTATTATAAGACCATTGAAGCGTTCCGGCAGAAAACGGGATGCCCGCTTGTGATCAATACTTCCTTTAATATCCGGGGAGAACCGATTGTGTGCACGCTTGAAGATGCTTACCGCTGTTTCATGTGCACGGATATGGATTACCTGGTCCTGAACAATTTTCTTCTGGACAAGGAGCGGCAGCCCAATAAGGGCCAGTATAAAAAAGACAAGATTTCCCAGATATTGGATTGATAAATTATGGATAAGGAAAAGAAAAATCTTCTGGTGTTCGGTTATGGATTAGGACTTATTGCCCTGGTGCTGGGGACCGGCGGGGTGATGCGTCACGGGGTATCTGTTTTTCAGATAATAAAACTGGCGTGCGGGGTATTTTTTATTATAGTGACAGCATTGAAATGGCAGGCGTTTCGTCCTGCGTACAAGGGCTGGATGGCGGTGGCGCATGTGATAGGCGGCGTGGTGACCGGTGTTCTTTTGACGGTTGTTTATTTTGTTGTATTCACACCCACCGCCTTGTTCCTGAAGTTGATGGGTAAAGATCATCTTGAGCGCCGGAGGGACCAGGGCCGTGCGACTTTTTGGCACGCGCGCGATAACAGGCAGGCGGATAAAGAGCGGTTCAGGCAGCAGTACTAACAAAGGCGGGAGATACGACATGGGTAAAATGTCAATTTTAAAAGAATTGTGGGATTTCTTAAAAACAAGAAAACGTTTTTGGCTGGCGCCGATCCTGATTATACTTGTACTGTTAAGCCTGTTGATTGTATTTGCCCAGTCTTCCGCGGTGGCGCCGTTTATTTATACATTATTTTAACCTGCAGCCCGGCATTGATATGAAAGTTGTTTTTCTCGATAGAGATGGCGTGATCAACGAATTCCCGGGCAACGGCCTTTATGTGACTAAGGTTAAGGATTTTCATTTTATTCCCCGTGTGCGTGAAGCGATCGCGAAGTTGACGGCAGCGGGATTTGATATTTTTGTGATTTCCAATCAGGCGGGCGTCGGCAAAGGGGTTTACAGCCTGCGCAAGCTTGAACTGATCACGGCGCATATGCTCAAGGGGATTGCGGATGCCGGGGGGCGGATCAGGGATGTCTTTTATTGTACGTGCAAGTCGACTGACGGCTGCAATTGCCGGAAGCCGCGTATCGGCAATATGATCAAGGCGTTCGGGTCAATTGACAGGACCATCGATGATGGGCCGCACGCTTATTTTGTGGGTGATACCGAAGGTGATGTCAAGGCGGGAAAGAATGCCGGGTGCAAAACGGTCTTCGTGCTTTCCGGGCGTGAG
>JBAXBM010000097.1:0-8211 GCA_037141995.1 Candidatus Omnitrophota bacterium | reverse complement strand
GATACACTTTGACTTCCCGGCAAAATCTTTCGGATTATTTAACGCTTCAAGCGCAGACCCACGAATAACCGGTGCATTGTCACCGTCGAACTTGTATTTTGTAAGCAAGTCACGAATTTCCATTTCAACAAGATCAAGAAGTTCAGGGTCTGCCGTATCGCACTTATTTAAAAAAACTACAATCTTAGGAACATTGACTTGGCGGGCCAGCAAAATATGCTCGCGTGTCTGCGGCATAGCACCATCAGTCGCAGATACAACAAGAATAGCACCATCCATTTGCGCAGCACCCGTTATCATATTCTTGATATAGTCAGCATGTCCAGGGCAATCGATATGGGCATAATGACGATTCTCAGTCTGATACTCTAAGTGAGCAATATTAATCGTCACGCCGCGTTCTTTTTCTTCAGGAGCATTATCAATGGAATCATACGCGCGTGCTTTGGCGAGACCTTTTTCAGCAAGAACAGTAGTTATAGCTGACGAAAGTGTCGTCTTTCCATGATCAACGTGACCAATGGTTCCAATGTTCAAATGCGGTTTATTTCTTTCGAATTTTTCTTTAGCCATGATGTGTTCCTCCCTTTTGAAATAACAACTGAATTACTTTTTTCTGCTACTTAAATAATCCTGACGCGCCCCAATGATTTTTTCTGCAACATTATTAGGAACTTGGGCGTAATAAGAGGGTTCCATTGAAAAACTCGCTCGCCCCTGTGTAAGGGAACGCAATGCATTCGCATAATTAAACATTTCAGCAAGCGGGACATCTGCGCGCGTAATTTTTGTAATACCTGTATTCGCTAACTCGGTGATTTTCGCACGACGCGTATTCAAATCACCAATAACAGAACCCATAAACTCTTCTGGGCACATAACTTCAACAGCCATAATAGGTTCTTGAAAACTTGAACCACCTTTTAAAAGAGCTTCTTTCAAAGCAATCTTAGCTGCCATCTGAAATGCAATGTCACTCGAATCAACATCATGATAGGAACCATCATGTAATGTTACAACTATATCTGTTACCGGATAACCAGCCAAAATACCACTTTTTGACTGTGACATAATGCCATTTTCAATAGACTTAATAAATTCCCTGGGGATAACACCCCCAACAACTTTATCAATAAAAGTAACACCTTTTCCGCGCTCGGCAGGTGCCACATCAATAACAACGTGCCCATATTGCCCGCGGCCACCGGACTGTGAAATGAATTTACCAACAACATCTTCAACTTTACGCGTAATAGCTTCTTTATAAGCAACCTGCGGACGACCGATATTAGCTTCCAACCCATGCTCACGCTTCATGCGATCAATAACAATTTCAAGATGCAATTCTCCCATGCCTGAAATAATTGTTTGTGATGTTTCATGATCATATTCAACGCGTAATGAAGGATCTTCATCTAGAAATTTTCTAAGGATCATGCCGAGCTTATCTTGATCAGCTTTTGTTTTTGGTTCAAGCGCCATTGAAACAACTGGTTCCGGAACTCTCATGCCTTCCAGCACTGCAGGATGCGAATCATGGCACAAGGTTTCACCATTTTTTGTTTCTTTTAAACCAACAACAGCTACTATTTCGCCAGCCCCTGCTTTTGGGATGATTTCCTGCTTGTTAGCATGCATCAGCAACAATTTTGAAATGCGTTCTTTTTTGTCACGGGATGAATTCAGAACCGTCTCTCCCGACGTGAGAACTCCTGAATAAATTCTCGTGTAAAAAATCTTCCCGACATATGGATCAGATGCGACTTTGAATACAAGTGCCGTCAGTGGTTCACTATCAGAAGGCTTGCGGTAGGATATATCCTCAGAATTATTAGGATTATAAACTTTAACCGGGGGAACATCAAGCGGTGAAGGTAAATAATCAATAACCGCATCCAAAACAAGCTGAACACCACGATTACGTAATGCTGTCCCGGATAAAACAGGTAGAAATTTTGCTTTTAAAACACTGCGACGAATACCCGCCATCAGTTCTTCTGATGTCACATCTTCTTCATTTAAATATTTTTCCATAATCGCATCATCAGCTTCGCCTACTTTTTCAATAAGCGTATGCCGGTATGCAGCAGCTTTTGTCTTAAGGTTGTCAGGAATATCAGAAACAATCATTTTAAGACCATCTGCATCTTCATAAGTAATATGTTTCATGATGACAACATCAATAACACCTTTAAACTGATCTTCATGCGCATCAGGAAAATTAATGGCAGCCGCGTTTGCACCCAAACGCTCATGAATTTGGCCGAGCACACGGTCGAAATCAGCACCAAGTCTGTCAACTTTATTAATGAATGCAATGCGAGGGACATGATATCGATCAGCTTGACGCCATACGGTTTCAGTTTGTGACTGAACCCCGCTTGTCGCACAAAGGACAATAACCGCACCATCAAGAACTTTTAGTGAACGCTCAACTTCAATTGTGAAATCAACGTGCCCAGGCGTATCAATAATATTCAGTTTATGTTTTTTCCAATAAGTAGTCGTATTAGCTGCAACTATAGTAATACCGCGCTCTTTTTCCTGTTCCATATAATCCATCTGGGTATTGCCCTCGTCAACCGAGCCCAGCTTATGGATCATTCCGGTGTAATAAAGAATGCGTTCAGTTGTAGTTGTTTTACCGGCATCAATATGCGCGATAATACCAATATTTCTTACTTTATCTAATGATACGTTTTCACTAACAGCCATTTTATCAATTACCTATTATAAATTACCATCTAAAGTGACTAAATGCTTTGTTTGCTTCTGCCATCTTGTGTGTTTCATCACGCTTTTTAATCGCCGCGCCTTCCTGCTTATAAGCCGCAATCAACTCATCAGCAAGTTTTTGAACCATCGGTTTACCCTTTTTCTTTCGGGCAAAATCACGAATCCATCTCAAAGCAAGCGATGTCCCTCGAAGCGGCGCAACATCAATCGGAACCTGATATGTGGCCCCGCCAACCCGACGCGCTTTAAGCTCAACACGGGGACGAACATTATCAACGGCCTTGCTGAAAGCCTTAAGAACAGGCTCTTCCGTAACCTTTTGTGCCAACATGTCAAGCGCACCGTAAACAATACCTTCAGCAACTGTCTTCTTACCCGATTCCATAATAACATTCATAAAACGCGATACAAGTTCACTGCTATACTTCGGGTCAAGCATGACCTCTCTTTTATCAGCGCGACGTCTTCTCATGATTATGACTTCTCTCTCTTTGTACCGTACTTGGAACGGGATTGCTTTCTCTTGGCTACACCCGCCGTATCCAGTGTCCCGCGAACCATATGATAGCGAACGCCAGGAAGATCTTTTACGCGACCGCCGCGGACGAGAACGATCGAATGCTCCTGAAGATTATGTCCTTCACCAGGAATATAAGATGTGACTTCAACTTTATTAGAAAGACGAACACGTGCAATCTTGCGAAGCGCAGAATTAGGCTTCTTGGGAGTCATCGTCTTTACCTGTAAACAAACACCGCGTTTCTGCGGGCAAGCATCGAGAGCGGGAGACTTACTTTTCTTCGCCTTCTGAACTCGGCTCTTTCTGATCAACTGCTGTATTGTCGGCATACTTTACCATTTCAACATTTTTATAAGTGTGAAAACCAGTGCCTGCGGGAATTAAATGCCCGACGATAACGTTTTCTTTCAGCCCGGAAAGAAGGTCAATCTTACCAGATGAAGCTGCATCTGTCAAGACTCTTGTTGTTTCTTGAAAACTTGCCGCAGAAATAAAACTCTCCGTCGACAAAGATACCTTTGTGATGCCCAGAAGCATGGGCGTTGCCTGTGCCGGCTTACTTTTCTTTTTCATGACCGCCTCATTGGCCTTCTTGAAGGCACTGCGATCAACCTGCTCCCCCACCAAAAACACAGTATCACCGGCATCATCAATGCGAACCTTCTTCAACATTTGAGAAATGATAAGTTCAATATGTTTATCATTGATACGTACTCCCTGCAAACGATAAACCTCCTGGACTTCATTCAATAGATATTCCTGAAGAACCTTGTCGCCGCTCACCCGCAAAATATCCTGAGGGACAATAGGCCCTTCTGTTAACTGCTGCCCGGCGAACACCTTATCCCCCTTATAAACGGTGGGGTGCTTGCCATGAGGTATCCCATATTCCTTAGCCATGCCTGTAGCACTCTTGACAATGATCGTACGATTCCCTTTACGATCTTCGCCAAACTCGACCAGCCCGTCAATTTCAGAAATAACCGCAGGATCTTTCGGACGGCGAGCTTCAAACAACTCGGCAACACGAGGCAACCCGCCTGTGATATCACGCGTTTTTTGGACACCCCTCGGGATTTTAGCAATCAACTCACCAGCGCCAATCGTAGCTTTGTCTCCGACAAGAATGTGCGCACCGACAGGGATCGAATAAATACCGGCGACCTCTGCTCCCGTGGTAACAATAATCTGGGGGTGAAACTCCTGTTTGTGTTCAACAACAACTCGCTCCGTGATCCCGGTCACCGGATTCAATTCTCCGCGGATTGTTACATCCTCTATAAGATCTTCAAAATTAACCTGCCCCTTGACTTCCGTTATAATCGGAATTGTATACGGATCCCACTTCGCAAAGATAACGCCTTTATCAACTTCTTTCCCGTCGGCAATGCTGATCGAAGACCCCTGGGGTAGCTGATAACGCTCATACTCACGGCCATATTCATTATTAATCGACACGGAACCGTTACGATTTAATACAATATATTCATTGCCCTTTTGGACAACACGGAGCTGATGATATTTCAACTCTCCCTTATTCTTTGAGCGGATAAAAGATTGCTCGACCGTACGGCTGGCAGTACCACCGATGTGAAACGTTCTCATCGTTAATTGAGTCCCCGGTTCACCAATAGACTGCGCGGCAATGATACCCACGGCTTCTCCCAATTCAACCAGGCGATGCGTGGCCAAATTGCGTCCGTAACATTTAGCACAAACACCAATATCTGCTTCGCACGTCAACGCACTGCGAATGCGGACTTTTTCAATGCCAAGCTGTTCAATTAAAGCAGCTTTTTCCTCGGAGATCTCTTCACCCGCCAAAACAACCCTCTGGTCAGTGACAATATCCACAATGCTATCAAGCGCCACGCGGCCGATAATACGTTCTTTTAACGGCACAACAACCTCATCACCTTCAATGATCGCTGAGACAGCAATACCATTAATGGTCGAACAATCATCGACAGAAACAACAATTTCCTGGGCAACATCAACGAGACGTCGCGTTAAATAACCAGCATCAGCTGTCTTGAGAGCCGTATCAGCCAAACCTTTACGAGCACCATGCGTTGAAATAAAATATTCAAGCACGGTAAGACCCTCACGGAAACTTGCTGTGATTGGATTCTCAATAATCTCGCCGGATGGTTTAGCCATAAGACCACGCATCCCGGAAAGCTGACGGATTTGCAATTTTGAACCACGAGCACCTGAATCAGCCATAATGAACACCGGGTTAAACGCATCCATCTTCTTGAACACCATGTCTGAAATGGTTTCTGTTGTATGCGTCCAAACGTCAATGATTTTATTATAGCGTTCACGCCCCGTGATAACACCTTTATGATACTGATCCTCAACCTTGCTCACTTCCAGCTTGGCGCTATTGAGTGTTATTTCTTTTTCTTTAGGTACGGTAAGATCCGACATTGAAATGGAAATGCCCGCGTCCGTCGCCGAGCGAAAGCCAAGACCCTTGACGCGGTCCAGTAATTTGACCGTTTCATAATGCCCCATTTTCTTATAACAATGCGCAATAACGGCCCCAAGTTTTTTCTTGTCCAGCAAGACATTAACAAACCCCATCGCGGGATGAATTTGCTCATTAAAAATCACTCGCCCGACTGTGGTCTCAATAACGCGCGCCGCCGCCGCAGTCTCAACCACGACTACTTTTTCAACTGTGGCGCCTGTTTTGATAACCATGGAAGCGTTGTCATCACCCCAAACAGGAATATTAATACGCACACGTACCCGGGAATGAATTTCCAATAAACCATCATTATAGGCCACCAATACTTCGCGGCGATTAGCAAACAACTTATCCTCGCCTTTTGATCCGGCTTTTTCTTTTGTCAAATAATATAGACCAAGAACAATGTCCTGTGTCGGAGAAACAATGGGGCGGCCATCTGCCGGTGAAAAAAGATTGTTCACAGATAATAATTGCAGACGACATTCTGTCTGCGCTTCCAATGATAACGGAATATGAACCGCCATCTGATCGCCGTCAAAATCAGCATTAAAGGCCGTACAAACAAGCGGATGCAACGTTATCGCCTTACCTTCAATAAGCACAGGCTGAAATGCCTGGATCGATAGACGATGCAATGTCGGCGCGCGATTAAGCATAATCGGATGATCTTTGATAACTTCATCCAGAATATCCCAAACCTCAACATTGGCCCGTTCCACCATCCGCTTGGCCCCTTTGATTGTATGAACAAAACCACGCTCCCGCAATTTACGGATGATAAATGGCTCAAACAATTCAAGAGCCATTTTTTTTGGCAAACCGCACTGGTGCAAACTTAACTCCGGACCGACGACAATGACAGAACGGCCTGAATAATCAACGCGCTTACCCAGCAAATTCATGCGGAAACGACCCTGCTTGCCTTTAAGCATGTCCGAAAGAGACTTTAACGGACGATTGCCAGACCCCAAAACCGGTCGGCCATGACGCCCGTTATCCAAAAGCGCATCCACAGCTTCCTGCAGCATGCGCTTCTCATTGCGCACAATTATTTCCGGCGCATTTAGGTCGATCAATTTTTTTAAACGATTATTCCTATTTATAACACGCCGATAAAGATCATTTAGATCAGACGTCGCAAAACGACCACCTTCAAGAGGAACAAGCGGACGAAGATCCGGCGGGATAACTGGTAGCACATCCAGCACCATCCACTCGGATAAATTCCCAGAGACCTTAAAATCTTCAACGATTTTTAAAGTTTTGGAAATCTTTTTAAAATTTGTCCCTGCAGGATTTGACTTTTCTAAAGCCTTCCGTAAATCCTTGGACAGCTTAACAAGATCCGTTTCCCGCAAGAGTTCGCGGATAGCATCCGCGCCGATCTTTGCCTTAAAATTCCCACCGAACTTTGAAATAGCATCCTGATATTTATCTTCAGAAAGAAGCTCTTTTTTCTTAAGGGGTGTCGTGCCGGGATCAAGGACAACATATTCTTCGTAATAAATAATTTTTTCAAGATCCCTCAATCCAATCTGCAGGAGGGCCGCCAATCGGCTGGGGACTGCTTTATAGAACCAAATATGCGTCACTGCGCACGCTAAATCAATATGTCCCATCCGTTCACGACGAACGGACGAGCGTGTTACTAAAACCCCGCAGCGATCGCACGTAATGCCCTTGAACTTTATGCCCTTATACTTCCCGCAGTTACACTCCCAATCACGTACAGGTCCGAAAATGCGCTCGCAAAAAAGCCCATCCTTCTCCGGTTTTAACGTGCGATAATTGAGCGTTTCCGCTTTGCGCACCGGGCCGTTTGTCCACGACCTGATGACCTCAGGGGAAGCGATCTTGATGGAGATCCGATCCTGATTCTTAATATTGATTTCGGTCTTCATTCCTTCTTCTCACCCTCTTCGGTTGCGCCTTCGGCTCTCTCAAGGCGGATATGCAAACATAATCCCTGCAACTCTTTAACCAGAACATTGAATGATTCCGGTGTGCCGGGCGTCAACTTATGTTCACCCTTGACAATAGACTCATAAATACGGCTACGGCCAAGAACATCATCAGACTTAACAGTCAACATTTCCTGAAGCGTAAAGGCAGCACCATAAGCCTCAAGTGCCCAAACTTCCATTTCACCAAAACGCTGACCACCAAAATGGGCTTTACCACCCAAAGGTTGCTGTGTAACCAACGAATACGGTCCGATTGAACGCGCATGTATCTTTTCATCAACAAGGTGGTTGAGCTTGATCATATAAATAGATCCAACTGTAACCTTTTGATCAAACGGCTGGCCTGTAAAACCGTCAAGAACAACAGTTTTACCATCTTCCGGCAGTTTGGCTTCACGCAAAAGACTGCAAATTTCATCTTCCGTTGCACCATTAAATACAGGTGTCTCGATATGAAGGCCCAAAGCATACGCTGCCCAACCAAGATGAGTTTCCAGCAACTGGCCAACGTT
>JBAXBM010000096.1:0-8256 GCA_037141995.1 Candidatus Omnitrophota bacterium | reverse complement strand
TTCATTCGATAATCCTGGGGACTTTATAAGCGTTGTCCTGATGCTCAATCGCGAAAGAAAATGCTTCAGCTGGAGAAAGGCCGGGTAACACCACATCCTCACGGACCACATTCTCCACGTTCAACACATGGCTTGTGGGCGTCACGGAAGAAACATCCAGGGTGTTCAATTTGGCCGCATAATGCAGGATAGCTTCAAGATCTCCCGCCAGCTTCACCGATTCGCCTTCTTCCAGATGAAGCCGCGCCAAGCTGCTGATGTAATTGACTGTTTCAGGTGTAATCATATATTCCTTATTTTTAAAAAGCCAACGATTTTAACACCCTGCACTTGACGGCACAAGAAGAAATTCACGAAAGGATTATTCTTTTTCAAACCCCGAATGGACGGCGGCTCTTCACCGGCATAAAAATATTTATACAAATAAATTCACATTGCCCTGATCAGCACGTTCCAGATACATCGCCACCCCGCCGAATTCAACACCGTCAATCAGCTCCTCTTTCTTGATACCCATAAGATCCATCGACATGGTGCATGCCACAAGCCTTATCCCGGACTTGCGGGCAATCTCAATAAATTCAGGTAAAGAAGAAATGTTCTTCCTTTTCATAATCTCCTTGATCATCCATGTCCCGGCACCGGCCATATGCATCTTTGACAATGAAAGTTTATCAGCGCCACGGGGCATCATCCACCCGAACATATGTTCAACCATATTCTTCTTCACAACAATCGATTCCGGCCTGCGCAATACATTCAGCCCCCAAAACGTGAAAAACATCGTCACCTGACTCCCCATCGCCACGGCACCGGTAGCAATCACAAATGATGCCACAACCTTATCAAAATCACTGCTAAAAACAACAATTGTCTTGGATGGGATACCCCCGGCTTCAGGCATCATCGACTGAATCTTTTCTTTTTTACATATGACAGCCACCGTACAGGACTTATCCCCCCTCAAATCCTGCAATTCATGGCCTGTGCTCTGGCACCAGGCTTTGATATCACCTGAAAACCCGGGGTCTGTTGCCGCAATTTCAACCCTATCCCCCGGCGCCATAAGATCCACAGCCTGCTTGATGCGAAGGATCGGCCCCGGGCACTGCAAACCGCACGCATCAATCCTTGTCAATAAATGAGGCGCGGTATGTTTCAAGAAATCTGTATTTTTTACGTCCGCCCTCTTCATCAATTCTTTATCCGCGGCCATCGGTTTCACCCATAATCCCGTCTTCGCTTCATAAATTAAATATCCTCCTGAAAGATTCCGGCATTTATAGCCATTCTGCAAAAGGATCCGGCAAGCCAAATACCCACGCAATCCAACCCTGCAGAAAACCAGAAATTCCTTGTCTTTGGGCAGTTCCTGCAATCGCTGCCGCAAGTCATTAACTGGTATATGCTTGCTGCCGGGAATAGTTCCCAATTCAACTTCCTGCAAATCCCTTACATCCAAAAGAACTTGATCAGGCGATGCTTTTAACACATCATCCACATGACAAATCCGGCACAATCCATCCATCAAATCCGATGCCACAAAACCCAAATAATTGATCGGATCTTTGGCTGATCCATAAGGCGGCGCATAGGTCAATTCCAAATCCTGAAGATCCCTGACAGTAAGACCGGCACGCATTGCCACAGCAAGGATATCAATGCGTTTGTCCACCCCCTGACGTCCGACAGCTTGCGCCCCAAGGATCTTGCCGTCGTCAGGATTAAAGAGTAATTTTATGCTGATCAACGATGCCCCGGGATAATAATTGGCATGATCTGCCGGATGTATATATATCTTCTCGTAAAATATCCCCCTGTTCTTCAGTTGCTTTTCATTGACGCCGGTCATTCCTACAGTCAATCCAAATACCTTACAAATGGCTGTCCCTTGCGTACCCTTATAAACTGATTGCTTCAAAAATATCGCATCTGCCGCCATACGCCCTTGACGGCTGGCAGGCCCCGCCAAAGGGATACCCGTCTTGACGCCGGTCACAAAATCAGAAACTTCCACAGCATCTCCAACAGCAAAAACAAATGGATCACTTGTCCTCATATTCTCATCAACAACTATGCCCCCACGATCACCGATTTCAATCCCCGCCTCTTTGGCCAAATGAGCTTCCGGACGAACCCCAATAGCCAAAATAGCTAAATCACAGGTCATGAAATCCCCGGTACTTAACTCAAGCCGCAAGGCATCATTTTCTTCCTTAAAACTTTTGACGGCTGTCCCAAGGCAAAGATGAACATTCCTTAACGTAATTTCCTGATGCAGGAATGCGGCCATTTCAGGATCCACCGGTTCCATGACCTGATCTTTTAATTCCACCACGGTCACATCAACCTTGCATTCACGCAAAGCTTCCGCCATTTCAAGCCCGATATAACCCCCGCCGACAACAACAGCTTTTTTCACGCGCCCCGTATCCAGGGCAGTTTTAATACTGTCCATATCCGAGATATTTCTTAAGACACGAACTTTTGCAGAATCAATGCCGGGCAACGGCGGCCTTAAGGGCGCGGCACCAGGACTTAATATAAGCGCATCATAATATTCTTTTTGTTCCAAACCAGTTTTAAGGTCCTTGATCAAAATGAATTTATCCTGCCGGTCTATCTTAAGAACCTCTGTGCTGATCCTGACATCAATATGATAACGTGACCGCATGGACGGCGGTGTTTGAACCAGCAATCGCTGACGATCCTGAATAACACCACCGATATAATATGGCAATCCGCAATTGGCAAAAGAAATATGCTCCCCGCGCTCAAATATCACGATTTGCGCATCTTCAGAAAGCCTTCGCGCGCGGGCCGCTGCTGAAGCTCCTCCAGCCACACCGCCGACAATTAATATTCTCATGTTCCTACCCCTTTTTTACAGATTGATTTAACTGGCTGGAAAATTTAGGGCAATTGATGCGCAATGCCTTGCCTTTGATCAGCGCCTCAGCAATTTTCAAATGCGCCCGGTTGATAATATTACTAAATGTCGGACGTGAAACACCCATTTGTCCGGCTGCTTTTTCCTGATACATCCCATCAAGATCAGCAAGACGCACAGCTTCAATTTCATCAACTTCGAGAAGAATTTCAGAGAGGTCTGATATGGCAATACCCTGCGGAATGAAGTAGGCTGATTTCAAATCAAGGCAAACAGTTCTTTTTTTACACGGCCTTGTCATCACAATCCTCCTGTTATAATTATTGACATATGTCAATAATATCGCAAGGAATGATTTTGTCAACCAGGATAATCATTACTTCTTCACATAAGATCAGCTTTTACCTGCCGTAATAAACAGTTAAAAAATCCTCGGCCAGTGACTGTTGCTTCAAATAAAAAGAAAGCATCGCGCCTGATGCATTCGCATCAAGATCAATTTTATCCACCTTTAACGCGTACACCGTGAGAATATAACGGTGCGGCTTATTGCCAGCAGGAGGGCACGCCCCGCCGTACCCAGGTTGACCGAAATCTGTCCGCCCTTGCACCGCCTGAACAGGCAGTCTGCCTGAAAGAGAACCGGCACCCGCTTTAAGTTCCATGTTATCGGCGGGAATATTAAACACCGTCCAATGCCACCATCCGCTGCCGGTCGGAGCATCCGGATCAAAAAGTGTAACAGCAAAGCTTCTTGTCCCGTCAGGAGCGCCGGTCCACCCCACTTGAGGAGACATATTATTCCCATGGCAACCGAAACCATCCAATACAAAAGTATTATCCATGGTTGTTCCGTCACGCCAGGATTCACTTCGTATTCTGAAATTATCGGCGAAACAAGGAGAGGAAATAAATATTAAAACAATAAAAATAAATTTTCTCATGAAACGCCTCCCGATACCGGAGGATGCTGCCGGATATAAAGAGGAAGCGATATTTCACTGCGGCTGTCAACCGCCAGTTCAAGCGCATACTCGCCCGGCTTGGCAAGATTAAGGCCCTGAATATTCAAGACAATATCCGTAGAGGCAGAACGTTGATTCTCCGGCATATTCACGTTAAAAGAACCTGTTGCCGGGGGAAGGACATTTTTGCCGTCCTGGTCTATAATACGCGTAACCACCGCGTGCGCCCCGTTTTCAATCGCATCGAAACGCATTTTAACCGCCACCGCACAATGAGGATAAACCGCCGGGAACTGACGCACCCAGATCGTATCAAATGCGCCAAGAATATTCAATTTCCCATTCTCGGAAGTGGCCGCATCACAAATAGCAAATACCTCAACCTGCATAATCATTTCCCTTTCTTATTTCAAAAATATCAACACACCGCATGACATAACACAGGAAAGTTTTGTCATTATGCTAATTGTATCATATAATCTCACCATGAAATTAGGAAAATACGAACTTCATCAACCGCTTGTCCTTGCTCCCATGGAG
Organism: Candidatus Omnitrophota bacterium; assembly: GCA_037141995.1. Taxonomy (GTDB): domain Bacteria; phylum Omnitrophota; class Gorgyraeia; order Zapsychrales; family Fredricksoniimonadaceae; genus Fredricksoniimonas. The sequence goes on along the minus strand of JBAXBM010000096.1, from coordinate 3,861 downwards.
GACGTGACCGACCTTCCTTTCCGGCTGGTCTGCAAACGCCTCGGCGCAGACATTACGGTAACGGAATTCACTGCCGCCGAAGCTCTTATCCGGCAAGTGGGCCGCGCGATTAAAAAAATAAGCATTCAGGACGAAGAACGTCCTGTCGGCATCCAGCTTTTCGGATCCCGCCCCGAAGCCATGAAAGAAGCGGCATCTATCGCCGAACAAGGCGCCCCTGACTTTATTGATATTAATTGCGGCTGCTGGGTCAAAAACCACGTTGCCCGCGCAGAAGGCGCCGGCCTTTTACGCGACCTCCCTCTTTTTGAAAAGATAGTCAAAGCAGCAGTGGCCGGGACAAAACTTCCTGTAACCGTTAAAACACGGCTCGGATGGGACCATGAACATATTGTTATCATGGACGTTGCCAAAATGGTCGAAGATTGCGGTGCAAAAATGCTCACGCTCCACTGCCGCACACGTTCACAGGCACACCGGGGATTTGCCGATTGGTCCTGGCTGACGCGTGTTAAAAAAACCATCTCTATCCCTCTCATCGGCAATGGGGATATCATGACCCCTCAAGATGTGAAAGCAATGTTCGAGACCGGCTGTAACGGCGTCATGATCGGACGGGGTGCCGTATCAAATCCATGGATATTCACTCAAGCCAAACATTTTCTTGCTACAGGAGAAATCCTGCCGCCCCCTTCAATCCCTCAGCGGATTGATATGTGCATCAACCATTTTGAAAATGCCTGCGCCCTTAAAGACTGCCGCAATCCTGTTCTTTCATTCCGCAAACATTATGTGGGTTATCTCAAAGGGCTGCCCGGCATCTCAAAATTACGGGCAGACTTGATGAAACTTGAAGAAAAAGAAGCTGTTATCGCGCGTTTGCGTGATTATTCAAATGAATATCATAATTATATACCCGCCTTATAACGTAAAAAGCCCCGTTACCATTAAACCGTAACGGGGCTTTACATGATCCAAAAACATTACTTCTTGATATACGCCTTAATAATCTTTTGATCGGCAACAGGCTTGTCGCCGGGTCCTACTTTGGTATTTTCTATCATCTGAATAACATTGTAGCCTGAAACAACTTCACCAAAAATCGTATGCTTATTATTCAAATGAGGCGTTGGCACCGTGGTAATAAAAAACTGACTCCCGTTGGTCCCAGGCCCGCGATTAGCCATGGCCAGTATCCCGGGCTTATCAAACGTAAAATCCGGCGAGAATTCATCTTCAAAATCCTGGCCCCAAAGGCTTTCCCCGCCGCGGCCTGTTCCTGTCGGATCCCCGCCTTGTATCATAAAATTCTTAATAACACGATGAAAAATAAGGCCATCATAATATCCCTTGGCCACAAGCCCCTTGAAATTCTCACATGCCTTGGGCGCCGCTTCTTCAAACAATTTGATTTCAACATTGCCCTGATTTGTTTCTAAAACAACCACTGATGATTTTCCAGCCATACCCGTATCCTCTTTCTGAGCCTGAACACACCCCGTCATGGTCAAAGACAAAACCCCCATTGCCATCCAAAAAGACCTAACCAACATTGTCATAAACGCCCCCTGATGTTTGTTTAACGTTTAACCTGCAAAATATATTTTATTCCATGCTGCTTATTGATTCAATCAAGACGAAGTCCCACTTTATTGTCACATCAAACTCGTAACCTCAACCGGAAGTCTTTTTAATTCTTCTGTCCCCAAAATCTTGATGGACCAACGTAAAAGCTGAAACTTGTTGCGCAGCTTGGGATCCGCCATATCATCGGCCTTAAGTTTCTTGCGTGAAAGGAAAAATAATTTGCGCAAAGCATTAAATACAATCCGCGCCTCTCTTGGCCGCGTCACTTCAGCGGCATTAATATTCTCAAGTGCCGCATAAGCCAATTCATTAACATAAACATCATAGTGATCCAGCTTCCGAACAAGGATAGGCACCATTTGCTCATAATACCGGAACCTGTCCATCAACACCAGCGTATGCATGATCTCAATTTGAAGCGGCACAACCCTGGAATTCTCAAGCTGCCGCAACAATACTTTCTCAATGATTAACCGTTCCCTGGACACCATCTTGGTCGCATATTTTTCACAAAAAACCCGGACCGCGGCCGCTTTCTTATACGCATAAAGACCGTCATCATTAATCATCGCCAGCAAAAGTTCCTTGGGGGCTGATGAAAGTTTCGCGGTAAAACCGTTAATAAGGGTCTTGTCATCAAACATATCCGTAGGCTGCAGAGGTCCTGCGGCCAGCGCAGATGATTGTTCATCCTCGGCCATCACCGCTTTAAACGGAATACAACAGAACACGGCCATTATCCCGGCGCAAAAATATAAATATTTAAAAAGAAACTTATTCATCCGTTATCTCCAAAGACATATCCACCGCCAGCCGTGAGTGCGTTAACGACCCAATAGAAATACGATCCACACCGGTAGCCGCGATGCGGCGCACATTCTTTAATGTTACTCCCCCGGAAGCTTCCAGCAAAGGCCTTTTCTTCAAAGGAAACAACTTCCTTGTCAGGCGCACCGCTGTCTTAAGCTCGGCAAGAGACATATTATCAAGAAGAACCATTTCAGGGTGTGCCTCAAGAACTTCTTTCAATTCCCATAGATGATCCACCTCAATCTGAACCTTTTTATGTGTCTTGCGATGCAAACGGCGCACCGTCGCCAGCAAAGATTCATGCTTGCGGCAGACCACACGATGATTATCCTTCATTAAAACCATTTCATTCAAATTAAAACGATGATTAACCCCGCCGCCGCAAGCCACCGCATAACGCTCAAAAACACGCATGGCCGGCGTTGTTTTTCTGGTATCAAGGATCTTGACATTATACGGTTTGACGGCCCGGCAGAAATCATGTGTCTTTGTGGCTACAGCGGAAAGATAACTTAAAAAATTCAGTGCCGCCCGTTCTCCCGTCAAAATGGCCCTGGTCCTCCCCTGAAGCCGGATCAGAACATCTTTGGCATCAACAGGATCTCCGTCTTTATGTTCAAACACAATATCCAGCGCCGGATCCAGCTGACGGAATATTTCACGCACCAGCGCGCAACCGCAAAGAACAGCTTTTCCCTTAGCAATGATCACGGCACGGCTTTGATGATGCGGAGGAATAAGAAAATTGGTTGTAATATCCCCGCGGCCGATATCTTCTTGAAGTGTAGACCGGACAATTTTCTGAATATCGTCTTTTTTCATGGCGGGCTTTAATAATTTTCTTTGTTAAATAGGTGCACCCTTTATAGCAGAGCTTTATAGAAAAAGCAAACTAACTTTAATCATAACAACGGCCGTCAACAAAATTAAAAACTGCCACTGATTACGGCGAAAATACCCTGACATATCGAATCCGGCAGCTCTTGGTAAAACCGCCGCGCCGCTTCCAATTCATAAAAGTCCTTTCTCAACATCATTATTTCTTTTCGATGCCAAATCGCGTGTAAACATACGAAACACCCAAAAACAAAACACCCAGGATAATTAACGTAACAATCTTGAAAATAATATCTAATCCGGACAGATCAACGATAACAACTCGCCCCAATGTCAGTGCCAGCAAAACCATCCCGCCCATACGCTCGGGCTTATCCCCGGCAAAAAAACCTACAAGTATCACGGCCACGCTGGCAAGCCCCAGGCTCAACGATATCCATTGCGGCCATATATACTGATGGATAGCCACCACCAGAAGAATCAGGCCTGCCGCAAAAACCAGTTCCACTTCATATTCAAAAAACAATTCGCTTAACTTTTGCCGAAAAATCGATTTGACCACATAATAAACACCAAAAATTGACAACACATCACAACTCACAATAAACCATTGCGTGAAAGGATTAA
>JBAXBM010000095.1:0-8259 GCA_037141995.1 Candidatus Omnitrophota bacterium | reverse complement strand
CCTGAACAATTTTTAATGCCTTCTCATCTTCATGTCCCTGGGGGATTTGTAATAAACGTTTTATTTGAGCCAATAAGGTTTCTTCTCCTGATGCACCCTCCTGTGATAACCGCTCAAACAAACTTTTCACAAAAAATATATTGCCTGAGATAAAGATAGCTTCTTTTATTTCAGGGAAAGAAAGGATATATTCATCCTGGGCATATTTTTTTATCATTGCCTGGGTTTTTTGATCTCTAACCTTGGCCTTATCTTTCCCCCTCCGTCGTGTTAATGACGGCAGCATCGCTGTCATCGCGTCCAATCCGATCCGCATCTGCCACCATAACAGCTCGCTCTGATTAAGAATATACTTGCTGGTTGTTGAATGCGACGCGTTATAATCCTCTTGCAGCGGTAAATATATTTCCTTAAAAGCAACTTCTTTCCAATTTTTCGGCAATGCTGTAATCGCAGATTCAATCTGATCGTTAGCTTCATTTAAATCTTTATAACGATGTGATTGATGGCTAAAACCCATTTCATCCAGTCGAATAAAGGCATAAATTTTCTGACGTTTCTGTATCAATGCCATAACTTTATATAATGAATGAATAATTTTATTCACTTCATCTTCATCCATTGAAACGGCCTGCTGCCTTGAAACGCTGCCAGGAGAAACCACAGCAATAGTTTCGGCGTTTCGTTGTTTAAGCTGTTCTTGATACTTCTTTAATTGTTCAATCGCAGTTGCCACAATCTGCATATCACCTGAATAATCAATACCATCCAAAGAGTACCCGGCATCCTTTAATATTACTATCGCCAACGATACTTCTTCTAAAGAAACACTATCTTTAACAACCTCCAAAGCCCCCCGTACAGCCTGCAGGATCTCCTTCCCGTCAGCAGACCTTAAAATCACACTCTTTATTTCCTTTAAGAGCCTCATGCGGTTCTCACGTGATTCGCCCGAAGCCTTTCCTTTTTGCATAACACGTTCCATCTTTGACTTCTTTGATATCCGGGGCAATTGTTTAAGGATTTCCTTAATATCTGTTAACATTGAATCATCGAGATTTTGCATTTGGGCTGTAACCTTAACCCATTTCCCGGTTGCCTCAGCCTTACCCGCCTGATCCACCACATTCGCCGCCGCCATATCAAGCAATCCCCCCGCAAAATACTTGCGCGGCAAGGTTTCACCGGTGCGTTGATCTATGTCTTCCTTGATAAGATTGAACACCCCCTGCTTGTAAGCTGCTTCATACTGTGACCAGATCTGCCGCGGATCTATATCAGCCCCCTGATGATCAACCCATACCCCCTCAACGCCGCCGGTCTTCTTTTTATTGGTGTATACCTGGTTCAGAAGGGCGTCTTTCAGGTTCTTCTTGTACCAGGTTGCAAGGATCATGGCATGAAAAATCTGGCGGAGACGGGCAAAATTCTTGCCGGCATTAACTTCTTTTTCAAGTTCCGGCAGGATAATTTCACGGACAAGTTTCTTTGATAATTCAGCGGCAGGATTCAACCCCGTGACTTCTTGCGGCACGGCACCTGCCCGGGATGCGGCAAGGTCCCCGGCAGGAGCGGAAGACTCCGCCACATCCTTCTGATGGGACATAGCTATGTAATCAGCTTCAAGCTGGACCTTAAGATGCGCCCCGACAACAAAGGCTGTACTGTCATGCACAAACACATCTGCCCTATCCGCGGATATCCACACCTTGTTGAACGTATCAACCGGGATATCCGACACCCCCAGTTCTCTTTGCGCCCGGCTGTACACCTTGGCCCAGAATGTCCGGCCGAGATCCGTGTCCGGATGAATAAAGGACGCCGTCACCTGCTTCAACAGATAATCCTCTGCCAGCATGTCGCGGCCAAGTTCGGTCCTGCCCAGCTCTTCAGGCAAGATCCGGTCTTTTTCAAACGGGGAAAGGTTCACCCATTGGTCTTTTTCAGGCAAAGTCAGTGAGGCAAGAAAATATTTGACCATGGTGTTTGATTGTTCCCGGATCGCCGCGTCATCAGCCCCCGGATTCAGGCCGCTGTTACCGGTATCCACCATGAAATCAAACAACAGCGGGTTATCCGGATGAACCGTAATCCCTTTAAAAATCAACGGCATATACGCCTCACTGGCCCCCACCACACGCCCCGGCGCGGGCAATAACAGCGCCTGCGCATAAGACAGTTCCGGCCCCATAAGCATAAAAAAACATAACAATAAAGAAACAATCGGCCTGATCATATCCAACATCCTCATTCTCAACAATTTTCTGGAAATTTTAAGACGAATACACCCAAAGATAACATATTCCTTTTTAAAACACAAAATCATGGCCAAAAAACTGCCCGGGCATAAACTTTCCGGGCAATATCACAACATGAACCCATATCCCGCAAGGTCAGCCACCGCCAGCCCTTTAACCCGTAAGCCCCATTAAAACGGCCAAGCTCGGAACAGGCGTGATCTGGATAATTTCGGGCTTGATACCTGTAAAATCACCACGTTTAAACTGCGCGATCATCGCAGGATCAAACCTCATCGCCACCGTATCCCCGCGCTCCGACATAGCCATATTAGCCGCGTTAAGGTCAATACCGCCTACCGCAGAATTATCTAACACTCCTTTAATTGCAGCAACAGCATTAGGATATTCACCTGTTACATCACGCTCAACTTCAACAGCGTTCTTTTTCTTCAACAAATCACGAAGACCCAATGTTTCAATATCTTCAATCCCGATCAAATTAAGCCGTGTTTCCTGTGCAATTTCTTTACGGCTGTCTACCAGCAATGCCACAGCAAATTCTGCCAGTTTTTTGTTAACCTCTGTATCGGGGCTTTGGGTGCCAATAGCAATCTTATTCGATGTATTAGACCATCCCCAAAACACCTCCCCGACAAACCCCGGTTTATCAATAAAAAGATGATAAACACCATCAACATTAACCAAAGTAAAAATCTTTTCCCGCCGATAATCTTCCGAATTAATATATTCAAAATCCTGTCGATTCTGAAAATATGTTTCAACCTTATCTGTCATGCGATAAATTAGAGCCTTCTTTGTTTCAGCATTCGCCGGGATCTTCCTGCCTTCTGCATCAATATAACTAACTGATGTGCGCTGTTCCTTCAGCTGTTTGCTGTCTGGGAGCGGGTTCTCAGGGGCATCCTTATCTGCCTGAATATATTCTGCCATCGTCATAAACTTTTTCTTGGCGATCAGCACTTTCGCAAAAGATTGTATCCAAAAGAAACCAAAACGCACCGCATCATCAAAGGCATTGCCATATGTGTCCGTCTTAAACATATGGGTGGAATACTCCGCTTGAACAATCGAAAATCCAGGATGCGCGTTCAAGAAATCTTCTTTTGTGGCATTAGGATTGCCGTTCTTTTTCCCCCACGCTTTAACTAATTTTGAAAATATTACATCAATACTCGCTTTCACCTTGGAATGCCCTTTAGGATGAAGCCTTGCTTTTCCCCCATGCATCACAGCCTTAACCGGCAACTCTGATTTCATGCGTGAATCAAAAAGAATAGGCACACTTTGTCGATGAATCTCCTTGTAAGGGTCTAGTGTCAACTGGTATTCGATCACCGGATAAAACATCTCATCTCCCAGGAACAGCCGGCCGTTTTGTAAAACAGCTATACGATCAATATCCAGGTCATAGATCAGGTAATAATCATCCGGATTGTCTTGCGAGAATTTAATAATATCTGCCTTCGGGTGCGATAAAGCTTCCGGACCAGGCCGTGTGGTGTCGGCCAACCCGCCATTCTCATTCCAGGGATCACTGTCTTCCCTTAAAATCTCCTTCAAATGCCCCTCCAACAAATCTGAAGCAAGTTTCGAATAAAATTTCGTCTTATCCTCTCTTTCTGTAGCCGCCATAGACCCACCGCTAAAATTCAATACCACCTTCGGCGCCTTTTTCCCTGCGGCTTCAGCCAAACGAGCAACATCATCAAGCGAGGTCTTCAAATCAAGAAATTCAGCCTTGATCGACTGCTCATAAAGATCCAGCGCTACTTCACGGATCCAATTGTCTTTTAGCATCTTGCCGCGTTTGTCTGGGGCTACTTCCCTGTAAACACCATTCTGGATATACGGCTTCATGGCCTGTAACATCTCTGCATAAAGCGTTATGCCATCCACATTCGGCTTGGCGCCATTAGTCCCGACTTCCACATGGCTGCGCGTAATATAAACGCCCCCCTTGATCCTTGTTAAATTGTTAATTTCCTCATCCGTCAGATTTAGTCCTTCATTTTTTAAAATATTCTTGAACTTCACCGGCGACTTCTTTAATTCTTCCATCAGCGTAGCCACCGAGCTATACAAAGCTCCAGACCCAACAATATTCAAATTGATCACATGAATACCCGCATCCATCAACCCCTGACTCATCGCGTCAATAACATTCGGCAAAAGATTGCCCCTTTTATCGTACATGGCCCCCTGCCCCCCGGTTGATGGGCCATTATCACCCGCAATCAAATAAAAATCACCCGGCTGTAAAGCCGCCGTCCTTTCATGCATAGGAGACGTAAAAGGAACACTGCCAAGCGCTCGGCCAAGCCATCGCCACAATGTTGCATCTATTTGTGTAGGAAAGTTCTCATCATCACCACCATCAAGCCCACGAATATCGTATTCTTTAATAATATTATCTAATATTACTGCCAAAGACTCTCCATGCGGCGAAACCCAGTTCGAAATCTTATCGGCATCTGTAGCCACCTTTAACGTCGAATCTCTCTTTATAAGATCCTGCATTGTTACCACCTCAGAAGAAATATTATCCGCCTTCTGTAAGGGCAAGCTCGCAATATAATCCCTTGCCCCATGCAACCAGATTGAAATCATCTCCTTCTTTATTATTCCATCAAATTGAATGCTATAAAAAGTCCGTTGTATCTTCTTGTCAGTATTAATCACTTTCCCTGAAACAGGATCAATTGTAATTTCAGGCACATGCTGCTGATCCTTGATCAAGCGAACTTGTACATCCTTCTGAAAAACTAACATATGCAAGATCAAATCTTCCAGCTGTTCTCCCAAAACCGCATCAGACACCCCTTCCGGATCATGTTTTTCGGCATCGCTTATCACCAACATCGATGTTATTGGCTGTACGAGAGCGCTATGTAACCGCTTCTCCAGGAAGGCCTGTTCCTCTTGTAACAATTCCGAGTCCGTCGCCGCCGGGAGAAGCTTTTTACCCTTGTCAGCATGATCCGCGTTCCCCATATCTACCACAACCTTAACCACAGCTCCTGTGGGGATCGACGCCGCATCATTAATGGCTTCCGTCTTATCAGCTCTATTTAATCCCTGTAAACCACCCGCAAAATACTTGCGCGGGAGCGGTTCGCCGGTGGCCTGGTCAATATCTTCCTTAATAAGATTAAACACCCCCTGCTTGTACGCTGCCTCATACCTTGACCAGATCTGAGCAGGATCAACGTCCGCGCCCTGATGCGCTACCCATGCCCCCTCGACGCCACTCATTTTGGAGCGGTCAGCATACACCTGGGTCAAGAGCGCTTGTTTTAAATTCTTTTTATACCATGTCGCAAGGATCATGGCATGGAATATCTGACGAAGCCGGGCGAAATTCTTGCCGTTATTAACTTCTTTTTCAAGTTCCGGCAGGATGATCTCACGGATCAATTTCTTGGATAATCCAGCGACAGGATCCATCCCGGCCGCCGGTGCTGTTACCGCGCTGACCTGGGTTGCGGCCAAATAATCCGCTTCCAGCTGGACCTTGAGATGCGACCCCGCCACAAACGCCGTATTGTCATGTACAAACACATCCGCCTTGTCCGCCGAAACCCATACCTTGTTGAATGTATCAACCGGGATATCCGCTACGCCCAGTTCCTTCTGCGCCCGGCTGTACACTTTAGCCCAGAATGTCCGGCCAAGATCTGTGTCAGGATGAATAAAAGAGGCGGTTACCTGCTTTAACAGATAATCCTCTGCCAGCATGTCGCGGCCCAATTCAGTCTTCCCCAGTTGTTCCGGCAGGATACGATCTTTTTCAAACGGCGAAAGGTTAACCCACTGGTCTTTTTCAGGCAGGGTAAGCGACGCCATAAAATATTTGACCATAGTATTAGACTGCGCCCTGATCGCCGCATCATCTGTCCCCGGCTTAAGTCCGCTATCGCCGGTATCCACAATAAAATCAAACAGCAACGGATTCTCCGGATGAACCGTGAGCCCTTTGAAGATCATTGGTACAAACGCCGCACTGGCGCCCACCACGCTGCCGGGAACTGGCAATACAAGCGCCTGGGCATAACCAGCCTCCGGACTGAAAGCAAGAAGAAGACACAACAATACGGACAATACTGTCTTAATCATAAACCGCCCTCACTTTTAATAATTTTCTGAAATATCCACCGAAAGTATGTCTTAAAGATATCATATCTTGAAAATAAAAGCAAAAAGCCAACAAAAGCCAACAAACAAATTAATAAGAAGAAATCGTGATAGTACAGATACTTTTTATCGGGAATAAATTATAAAATTATTAACCTAAACTGGATTGGATCAACGAAGACGGCGGGCGGCATAGGTAAATGAAAGAAAATAACGGCGCCAGGATTTGTCCGTGGAACCGAACTGATTTGAGCCTATAAAAAAATCAACAACAGCCTCACGCACACGCGCCACTTCCTTGCGCTGTGAAAATCTGGAAGCACTGTCAAGCGTGAGATCCAAGAGCTCCAAAGCACGTTCCACCGCCTTACGGCTATAAACAGGATTCTGCTTCTGCTTCCAATTAAGCGCACGCTCCACTTCACTTCCGATATTGGCCATTTGCTCACACAGCGTCAACTCTTTCCATCGACCGGCAGCCAGATCCTTGTGCTGATAACTCACGCCTTCACCCGCTTCATCACAAGGGCAATTATTCTTTGGCGCACTTCCTCATCTTCAACGCTGCGCGTGCAATTCCCCTGTGATGGACGCATATTGATCATCGAATCAAACTCAACAAAACCGTCCCCCGGCATAGCCGGATACAGGTTTATTCCCCAAAGGTTCTGCTGTTTTGATCCCTGGTCAAGGCATAAGGCCTCAAGATCAGCATGAAGTTCGGCATCCACCGCCAGAAAATTCCTGTCAATATCCACCACTGCCTTGACAAAATCCCCGAACATCCCTGCCGCCATCTGATGAAGTTCAGCTGTTGTAATCACATCGGTGATGATTTTCAATGAGAGCTCCGTTTAATCCAGAATTATTTACGCTCCGCATTTCCCCGCATGCGGGCAGGATGCCGCGCAGGAAGGCGCGGCAGCAGGCTTAGATTCAGCTTTGGGAGAATCCTTCTTTTTATAATCAGTTTCGTAAAAACCAGTGCCTTTAAAAATCACCCCGTTACCGGAACCAATCAAGCGATGCAGCTCCTGCTTATGGCATTTAGGGCATTGGCTCAATTTTTTATCCTGCATAGACTGCAATTCTTCAAAAGCATGTCCGCAGGCACCGCACTCATATTCATACGTAGGCATAACAATCTCTCTTTCTATCAAAGGAATCCCACTTTATTGGGCGATCGCATATCTGTACGGGTGAAAAACCGTTCGTCCCTACTTAAAAACTTTCTTGATCTTATCCGCAATCGAACCGCCGCGGACCTCTTCCCCGCTGGCCTTTGCGAATTCTTCCAGCAAACGGCGCTGCTCCGATGAAAGTTTCTTGGGGACATCAACCATAACCCGGGCATAAAGATCTCCGGCGGTAACCGCATCATGAACATCCGGCATCCCCTTGCCCCGCAAGCGGAAAACCTTGCCGCTTTCTGTCCCGGGCGGCAGCTTCATCGTGACCGGACCGGCTAACGTTTCAGCTGTTACCTCGGCACCCAATGCCGCCTGGGTAAAGCTCACCAAAAGATCCATTTCAAGATCACGCCCGGAGCGACGGAATTTAGAATGCGCGCTGACACGGATGGAAATATATAAATCACCCGCACCTCCAGGTCCAATCTCTCCCTGGCCGCTCATCCGCATTTGGGAATCATTGTCAAGCCCCGGCGGAAACGTCACGTCAATGTTCCGCACCACACGATTATGCCCCGCCCCGCGACAGGCCGGACAGTTTTCTTTAATAACACGCCCCGCGCCGCGGCATGACGGACATGTCTGGGCCATGCGGAAAAAACCGCTGTTGATCATGACCTGCCCCTGCCCGCCGCAGGAAGAACCCTCACTCAAAGCCGTGCCGCCTTTGGCGCCGG
>JBAXBM010000094.1:0-8261 GCA_037141995.1 Candidatus Omnitrophota bacterium | reverse complement strand
TCCCGAAGTTTGAACAGCTGAAGGTTATGTACGGTAAATAATTCGAGCCTGGTTAAGGGAGCGGTTAATGCCTGATTTAGAAAGTGAATTGATCGCGCGGGTTTGTGACGGAGATATGGGCGCATTTGAAGAAATTTACCGTCAGTACGCGGGTATGGTTTACCGTCTGGCATTGAGGATGATGACGCGGATTGAAGATGCGGAAGAGGTCACGCAGCAGGTATTCGTCGGGGTTCACCGGCATTTAAAAACATTTAACAGAAAGTCTTCGCTCAAGACATGGATTTATCGCATTACGGTTAACAGTTCTTTGAATGCGTTAAAGACCAGGAAGAAACACATCGAGGTGGCTTGGGAAGAAGGTTTTGATCCGCAGGACACACATGACGGGGTCAGAGAGTTGATGGACAGGGAGGCTTCTAAACAGGATGTTGTGTTGATGCTGGAGGGATTAAATCCTGATCAACGGGCATGTCTCTTGTTGAGGGTGCAGGAAGGGTTGTCATATGAGGAGATCGGACGGGCGTTGAACGTGAATGTGAATACGGTGCGTTCCAGGCTTAAACGTGCCCGTGAAACACTATTATCCGTCAGAAAAGAGAAGGAGGTTGCCGTATGAATTGCCAGGATGTGCAAGAGCTTTTGCTGACGGATTTTATTGATCATCAGGTCAATCCGGATATACAGAATAAGGTTAACGTTCATCTGAAGGGGTGTGTTGTCTGCCGTGATTTTTTAGGGGCGGTTATGAAGGTTGACGCAAATGTTAAAGAGGCACCGTTGACGCAAGGGCCGGCACCACATGTTTGGGACAGGATTTCTCATGATATTCAGTGTCAGCCGGGAAGTTTTTTTGACCAGATTGAAGGGTGGTGGGCAGATTTTTCCGGAGGGTTCAGGCCGGTATGGGGTTACGGGAGTTTGGTGGCGGCGACGTTGGTTTTTTTGGTTGTGGCAATGCCGTTGCTGGTTCACAGGCAACAGTCAGCTTCTACGGCAGATGGTGAGTATCTGCTTCAACTTGTCTACGCAGATGATGATAATGGCGACGGCACTGAAGGAGATCTTGTTGGAAGCGGGTTTGTGGTTGATCATCTTTTATAACAACTTTACCAAGGAGCTGATATGTTACGGTTCAGGCAGATTCATGCGGGCGTTTTAACCGGTGTGATATTGTTGACCATGGCCGGGGTATCGTTGGCCCAGGGCAAGGAAGACCGTCATGAAGGCCCTCCGCCTTCAGAAAAAGAATGGAAACAGGAAGAGAAAAGTCTTGGATTGTCGGCGGAACAACGCACTCAAATGAAAGCCTTGCGCGAAGAATTCAAAGTTAAACAGGACGCGTTGCGCGCGCAGATCAAGTCCAGGAAAGAAGCGCTTCGCCAGGAACTTAATGGGGCAAATCCGGATCGTGTCAAAGCGGAAGGTATTGTTAAAGAAACATCGATCTTTGAACAACAGGCAGCGATGCAGCATGTGGATCATATCCTGAAAATCAGATCTATTCTGACACCGGAACAGTTCCAGAAATTACATCAGTTGCATGAAAAAAAGATGGGGCAAAAAGGGCATCGCATGCATCACGGGGGAAATCAGGATGATAGTAAAGATGAAGCTAAAGAAAAATAGTACAGATGGTATGGAAAAAATAAATATACATTTTATCGAACATGTGTATAATTTGAATCTTGAAATTGACGGTTGTTAATTTCTTTATTATTGTTTAGTTGACGTACAAACTGATTGCGCCTGTAGCTCAATTGGATAGAGCATTTGACTACGGATCAGAAGGTTACAGGTTCGACTCCTGTCAGGCGCGTTCTTTATAGTAATATCCGTCTTGCATGACAGTGTGCAGGGCGGATTTATTGTTTATTCTGCTGATGCACTGCGGGTTTGTCCTATGGAAAATGTGTTGCATGAAGCCATGATGCGTGAAGCGATCAAGCAGGCGGTAAAGGCCTCCTCTCAGGATGAAGTGCCTGTGGGGGCTGTTATTGTGCATGACAGGCAGGTGATCGCCAGGGCGCACGACCAGGTTGAATTGCTCCATGATCCTACCGCGCATGCGGAAATGATCGCCATCACCCAAGCGTCGAATTTTCTGTCTTCCAAGTGGTTGCATGATTGTGTCATGTATGTTACAATCGAGCCCTGTTCGATGTGCGCCGGAGCTATTGTGCTGGCGCGTTTTAAAAAAGTATTTTTTGGCGCTGCGGCCCCTAAGACAGGCGCTTGCGGCTCTGTGCTTAATATCCCGGCGCTGAAGACGCTGAATCATCAGGTTGAAATTGAAAGCGGCCTGTTGGCTGATGAGTGCGGTGGCGTGATCAGTGAATTTTTTAAAAAGAAACGCCAGGCGTCCAAGAAGTAAGATATCTTGCAGTATTTGATCATTATCACATTCTTTTCTGTTTCTGGAGAGGTGCCAGAGTGGCCGATTGGAGCTTCCTGCTAAGAAGTTGACCTGGGAGACTGGGTCCGAGGGTTCAAATCCCTCCCTCTCCGTTTTTGATACCAATTCGAACCCTGGTGCTCCTGATCGAGGAGCGCCAGGGTTTCGATGTTTGTATGGGCCACGCAATATGGCTTGAAATCCCTTTTCTTGCCCTCAAACAGGCGATAATATACAGTACCGGCTCGCAGTCAACTGGCCCAAGAAGTTCTTTTAAAGCAAGGGAAGAGGCTATTGTGTCCTGGGAAAGAGTCTCGTTAAGTTTTGCCAGCCGGTTCTCGATCCATTCTTTGTTGTTTCCGTATGCTGTCCGGTTTAAGTTCAAAAAATCTTTTCACAGCGGTGCTTTCATGAACAAAGCCAGGAGTGGCTGCCATAAAGTCTGGAATATTACCAGAATTATTTAACTGCACGTGTAACTTTAAGGCACCTTTTGTTTGACCAAATTTTGACCAAGGGAATATGGACAGGCATAGGCTGATGGTTGTAGCATCCCATGGAAGTAAGGGGTTTTTAAACTTGAATTTATGTTGTGGTGTTAAGCCTTTGGTGCGCTCAACAAGCTTATAAAATAACGCTTCAAACATTTTACTGGGCCGCTTCCTGTTGGAATCTGCCAATGTTGATCGCCTAATCGTTGTTAGTCCAAGGTGATAAAGTCTGGGGTCATTGACTTCCATGCTTTGTTCGATCTCGCGCAGGGAGGCTCTGTTTGCGGCTTGGGCAAATAAGAGCGTTACCAGCTGTTGCCAGCAATCAAACGGCTTCACATAGCGATTACCGCCATGTTTCCTTACGATATTCTCAGCGAATGGGACAGTCCCCAGTCTAGGGACAGGGCAATAACCCCAGAGCGTGCAGTAACGGCCTTCGGCATTCCTTTCCATGAACGACTGGAGGTGCGCCGCAAGTTAAGAGAGTCAGAGACAGAGCTCTCCAGGAATATTTATGGGAGAGGGGTTGATGACTAGGGCTTTGGGCGTATGCGTTCCAAAGGAGATGCGGCTTTGTTCGGGGGCAATACGACGCAGGCGATGAAAAATCGTCTTTGTATTCCGGATAATAGGCCGTTGGGTGATTTTCTTTCTACGGTAACAATAAGCGGCAAAGAACCTGGCGACGGAGATCACGAATTACAATGTTAAACAGCGTAATTTTCAGGGGGAGAACCCCATTTAAATCTTATTTTAAGAAATAAAATCTAAGCTGCCTTATTTTGTCTTTTTCTCCGACGGAGTCTGGTATGAGTGGCTTTTCTTAAAAGGGGCTTATTCCGATTGGAGAAAATCTTTTACCGGCATGACGATGTCCATTGATCGGATCTCCCGGAATTCTTCGATCAATTTCAAGTGGTTATTGCCGAGTCTTTTTGATCCCATCCATAATGCCAAACTTTTATTTCAAGCTGGGAAATGAAATATGTTAAACATAGTTGACATGTCAAGTATTAGATGGTATGCTTCAAGCAGAAATGAAGAATAATTATGGTAATGCGGGTTGATTTCATCCAGCCGTTAAAGGCAAGGAGATTCTATGGTTTTGTTCTCTAGAAAACGTGCGTATCAGAAAAAATTAATTCCGACACCTGATGTGTTTTGGGATTCTGCTAGCGATCTTTTTCAGCATACCGATGAACGTGAGAAGAATCCGACGGTGGAAATTTACTACGCCACGGAACGTCAAAGGGTTGTTTCTGCGTCGAAATATTTGTATAACGCTAAAAGAGATGCCACGCTGCATTTAGGTAAAGCCTCGGTCAGGATCGGGCCTTCAGATGCCACTTGGGATGCGGTTGCGCGGCAATCATTAAAGCAAAAACGAAAGCAGCACTTATTACAGATTCATATTATAGGGCATAGTGCCGGTACCAGGATCGTGTGCGCGGCCTTAAATGAATTGCGCTTGGTTCATACCCAGCAAACCGAAGCATGGCTCAAGGATAATATTAAGATAGGCCATGTTATTTTGATGAACGGTGATTTTGACCGCATGGTTCTCAAGTCTTATTACCGCGATCATATTCTAGATATCCTGCGTGATGTTACTTTTTATGTTTCTCGTAAAGACTGTGTCCTCAAGATCGCGCGTGTGTTTTCGAAGACGCCCCGGCTGGGAGAGTGCTCCAGCGGGGATCTTTCTAAGGACGCGTTATCAGTTCTTCGCGGTTCATCTAAAGTGAATATTGTTGATGCCTCTTCGGCTAAGGGGAGCTATAAAGAAGGGGGGCATTGTTATCTTCTGACAAGCCCTTATATTTCCAGCGATATGATCCTTTTGTTAAAACACCATTTTGATCCGTCGGAGCGGCATTTGAAGTCCAAAGAAGAGGGCTTGTATTGGGAATTCTATAAAAGGAGATTTGATCCGTGACCAGGCGGATAAAGACTATCAGGGGAAAAAGGCGAATGAAATGAAAATAGTATTTATTATGCCGCGATTGGGTTTATATAAAAGAGGGCACGGATTTCGTAGGCATTTGACGTATGCCCCGCTTACACTTACAACACTGGCCTCACTGGTTCCGGAAGATTTCCATGCTGAGATGCGGATCGTGGATGAAGGCGTTGAGGAGGTTGATTATGAGGCTTTGTCGCCGGATCTTGTGTGCTTGACTGGAATTACAGGACATATTCTGAGGTCTTATGAGATCGCGGATCGGTTCCGTGAGCGCGGGATTACGGTTATGATAGGGGGTGTTCATGCCACGTTAATGCCTGAGGAGGCTAAACAGCATGCCAATTGTGTTGTCGTTGGGCATGCCTATCGGACTTTTCCCCAGGCATTAAGAGATTGGAAGCGCGGACAGCTGAAAGATTTTTATAAGGATGAAGCTCCTTGTTTTGAAGGTATTCCCATGCCGCGCAGGGATTTATTGTTGCAAAGAGGGTATATTACGACTCACACAACACAGGCTGTGTTTGGGTGCCCGCATCAATGTGAATTTTGCGTGATAAGTACGACCCGTTCCGGGTATCATCATCGTCCCATTAAGGAGGTTATTGCGGAAATTAAGGCTATTAATTCACGGCTGGTGCTGTTTTTGGATCCGTCGCCGATTGAGGATGTCAATTACAGCAAGGAATTGTACCGGCAAATGATTCCGCTCAAGATTAACTGGATGGGGTTGTCAACTTCAAGAATCATTGATGATGAGGAATTGTTGTCCTTAGCTCAGAGAAGCGGCTGTGCGGGACTTTTGATTGGGTTGGAATCCGTATCGACAAAAAGCCTTCAACGGATGAACAAGACGTTTAACAGCGTTGACAAGAATTATCGTCTCATCCGGGAATTGCACCGGCGTCATATTGCGGTCATGGGATGCTTTGTTTTTGGTTCCGATGATGATCAACCGGAAATTTTTCAGGAAACGCTGAATTTCTGTCAGGAAACAGGACTGGATTTGCCCCGGTTCACGGTTTATACCCCGTTTCCAACAACGCCGTTGTTTCATCGACTTCAGTCCGAAGGCCGTATTCTTACCCTCAATTGGACAAAATATAATTGTCAAAATGTTGTTTTTAAGCCTAAGAACATGACCATAAAGGAGCTGGAAGACGGGCTGGAATATGCTTGGAGTGAGAGTTATCGGATTAAGAACATCTTCGAAAGACTTTTACGCTCCAGGGTGCGCTTGGGCTGGACGCTCATGGCGAATATTGGGTATCGTTTTTACAGTCAAGAGCATTCAGCCTGTAAGTAAGATGAAATGGCGGGGGATCTGGTCGTTTATTAATTATAAGAGTTCAGATTGTCTGGAAAAAGGCCGGACGATAATGGTTATCACGTTTATTATGGCAGCAATGAGCCATACCAAAAGTTATATTAAGACATGGCAAATGGAGCCCATTGGAATTGCTCAAGTAGCCGGCTTGACGCCAAAAGACGTCACGATAAGATTTTATGATGATCGCGTGGAGGAAATAAACTATGACGCTCCGACAGATTATGTGGCTATCAGTATGGAAACATATTCTGCGCAAAGAAGTTATGAAATCATCGAAGAATATCATAAACGCGGGAAAAAGGTCATTGCAGGAGGTTTTCACGCCACTCTTATGACAGAGGAGGTTTTGGGGCATGCTGATTGTGTTATTGTTGGCGAGGCGGAAAATGTGTGGCGCGAGCTGATTGAAGACTGCAGGAATAAATCTTTAAAGAGGGTCTATAAAAGTCAAGGATGCCCGGATTTATCGGGTCTATTCCCGGATAGGAGCATATTTTATAACAAGCATTACATGCCTATCGCGTTGATTGAGTCTTCTCGTGGTTGCAGGTTTAATTGTCAGTTCTGTTCTATCGCCGCTTTTTATAAAAAGAAATGCCACTATCGACCCGTTGAAGATGTTGTCAAAGAAGTCAGGGAATCAAAGAATAAGACGATCTTTTTTATCGATGATAATATTGGTTCTGATGCGGCGCGTGCTAAAGATTTATTTAAACAGCTTGTCCCTTTAAAGATAAAGTGGTTCAGTCAGATTTCAACGATTTGTTTGGATGACGAGATGGTGGAATCAATGCATAAGAGTGGATGTTTGGGAGTTCTGATCGGATTTGAAAGTTTTAATAAGGCGAACTTAGGGCAAATGAATAAGATGTGGAATGTTGGGCTGAGTCGGTATGAAGAGATTCTTAACAGGCTCACAAAAAATAAGATCTTTGTTTATGGTACTTTTATTTTTGGATATGACCAGGATGATGAAAGAACTTTTGAGGATGCTTTACAATTTGCGATTAAAAATAATTTTATTCTGGCGGCATTTAATCATCTTATGCCATTTCCCGGGACGCCCGTTTATGATGCGATGAGATCTCGATTAATATACGATCAATGGTGGTTGGGGAATCAATGCAGGTTCGGAGATGTTATTTTTGAACCTAAGAAGATATCCGCAGAGCGGTTATCTGAACTTTGTTATGTTTATAAAAAGAAGTTTTATTCACTCCCGGTGATGTTAAAACGTGCATGGGGATTGCGGTGGTGTCTGTTGTCCCATATGGGGATGCTGGGTGATTTCTTCAAATATAATTGGATTTGCAGCAGAGAAACAACACAGCGACGGGGATTTAAAATTGGAAAAAATTAATTTCAGATTGGCGAAGCCTGAAGATAATTATGGCCTATTGGATCTGGCGCATGCTGTATCCATGAAGGGGGATATTGAGATCCTTTTTAAACGCAACCCTGACTTCTTTGATGCATGTGAAATACAAGGTTTTGAATATCAGATTCTTGTTGCTACAAGGTTTGACAAGACGATATGTGCCTCCGGGGTCAGGGTTTTGAAGAATGTGTATATCAATGGCAATCCGAGGGTAATAGGATATTTGGGTGATCTCAAGGTTGCCGCTACGGCGCGTAAGTTGCGCATTTTGGCCAACGGATATAAGAAAATGAAAGAGCTCCATCAAGATGGACGGGCAGCGTTGCATATAACGGCGATCATTGATGATAACAAAGATGCTAAAGCCGCGCTTGTGTGGAAAAACAAGGATCAGTCGATCCCTAATTATTATGATGTTGGCTGTATTAATACATATTTTGTTTTTCCTTTCTTTCCTGGATTTTCATTAAACACACTGAAAATTGTTCGCGGCAATAAGGATATTATTGGCGATATTGTTTTATTTTTAAATACGGAGGGAATGAAAAAACAGTTTTTCCCAGTTTACACATGCGAATATTTTTTAAATTTAAGGCAGTTCAACATTTCTGACTTCTATGTTGCCTATGACGGCAATCAAATTGTCGGGGTGGCAGCGACATGGGATCAATCGGCTTTTAAGCAGGTGGTATTGAAGCAATACC
>JBAXBM010000093.1:0-8273 GCA_037141995.1 Candidatus Omnitrophota bacterium | reverse complement strand
AAATCTAAGGTAAAAGGAATTGATCAGGATCCTAAAGCCAATCAGGAAATCTATGAAAAGTACACCGCCGCGTTCAGGAAGGGTGTTTTTAATATGATCAGGGAAGATGTGGATCGTTTTTCCCGGGAGTCTATTCCGCGAAAGTATTTTTCGGGTGGTGATATGGCGATGGGAATGGTTTATGATCGAGCAGGTACTGTGATTAAGGTGGGTGATAATACGGAAACACGGCATCGATGGGATAGTGTTGTGGGTAACAGTGATCGAGTGATAACGGTTATAAAATCAGGAAGTACGGTGGATAATAATTTGGATGTGGTCACATTAAAAAATGGGACAACGGCGAAACTTCAGGATGTTCTTGAGGTTATGTTTAATTTGCAGGAGTTAAGTCAACAGCCTAAACTTTATAAGATTCTGATGGATAAGTTGTCTGAAAGCTCAAGCAGTACGTTTTTGCGTTCCTGGGAATATACATCAAGTGATTTTGATGATGATCTAGCGAAGGCGCAAGAGCTACTTTACGCATGGGACCCCAAGGTGGCATCAGAGCCGAATTTGGATATGGAAGCTGTATTATCGTATTTGAATAATTCAGAAGCACCATGGGAACGACTTGCTTCATATATGCCAAGGCATCAAATGCCTGCAGTTATGCGTAAGTTTTTTCCGAATATGTTTAAAGACAAAGAGAGCATAGAGGTAACTCCTGCGATGTTACGTACTTTGCAAGATGGGAAGGATGTTGCCATACAAAGAAGAGCTATCGCAAATCTTATAAATCCTGATGAAGCCCCGTATAGTGTAGAATTTGATTTGTATATGAGAGGTATGATTGATGCGCAGGGTAATATTGAGTCACTTGTGAGGAGTGTGATTCTGTCATTACCTCAGACGGGCGATAAAGAAAAGAGGCTTCAAGTTCCTTGTTGGGATAATTTGGAGACTACGATTGTAAGATTAAAAAATGATACGTATATCGATGCAATTGAATTATTAAGGAATATGCGTAAATTATATAAATTAATGAATCAAGACCAAATTTCAATGAGTATCTTGGCACAGAAAGCTCGGTATCCAGACTATAATATAACCCATGCTAGAGGCAAAAAGTTTTTAAGGGGTTATGGGTTGATAAAGAAAGGAAGTCCTTCACAAGGAACGATCAATGTGATTCTTTCATCTGAAATAAATCGGGGGTATGATGGTTGGGGCATGGAATCTCCATTGTATCCTTATCATACAAGTGGGAGAACTAGTAATACTGACAAAGCAGGAACAGTGACTCTGGTGAAAAATATTGTTGATCAGTCCGATAAAGGTGGTATTGATTTTGCCACAGCGAATCTTGATATGCAGATCAAACGTGATGGCAATGGTGTGGTATTGCCGGTAAGTCAGCAAAATCTAGATAATGTTCACATTGACGGCCTTGTCCCGATTATCCTTGATATTCAGCCAGCATCCGTTTCATAACAAATCACGCACCAACACCGCCAACTCCGAGCGCTCGCCTTTCTCGAATAATGGTGTTTGGCACAATTACAACAAATCACTCGCCAGCTCCGCGAGTTCGGAGCGTTCGCTTTTTTCGAGGAAGATGTGCGTGTAGATCTTCTGGCCCTGCATCTTGTCGATCAGACAGCTTAATCCGTTGGAATAGATGTCGAGGTACGGGTGGTCGATCTGGAAAATGTCGCCGGTGAAGACCATTTTGGTGTTTTCGCCGGCGCGGGTGATGATGGTCTTGACTTCATGCGGTGTCAGGTTCTGGGCTTCGTCAACGATAAAGTAAGTGTCGACGAGGCTGCGGCCGCGGATATAGGCCAGCGGGGCGATCACGAGTTTTTCCTCATCGAGCAGTTTCTGGAATTTTTTGGCCCGGCGTTCGGCGGGGTCGATGAGTCTGTCCTGGATCACGCCCAGGTTGTCATACAGCGGCTGCATGTACGGGCCGACTTTTTCATCCACACCGCCCGGGAGGTATCCGAGGTCTTTATTGGAAAGGGCCACGATCGGGCGCGACAGGAAGATCTGTTTGTAATTGTCGCGCTGTTCCAGGGCGGCGGCGAGCGCGAGGAGTGTTTTGCCGGTGCCGGCCTTGCCGGATACGGTGACCAGGCGCAGGTTATCGTTCATCAGGGCGTGGAGGGCAAAAACCTGTTCGACATTGCGCGGCTTGATACCCGAGGCGTCGTGCCGGGTGATATGGCGGATCATCATGTCGGCAGGGTCGACATAGCCCAGCGCGGACATGTTCTTGTTGCGCGCCACCACGCATTCATTGGCCAGAAATTTTGCCCGCGACTTGAATTTCCTGGGTGATACGCCGGCTGCGTCATGGCAGAGCTGGTTGATAATTTCGCGGGATACATTTTCTTCGAAACGGTAACCTTTGTAGATGGTCGAGATGTCTTTCACATGGTCGGTGGTGTAATCTTCGGCAATGAGACGGACTGCCTTGGCTTTCATGCGCAGGTTGACATCCTTGGTGACCAGCGTGACAATCCGGCCCGGGTTTTCTTTGGCGAGGGTGTAGGCGCAGTTGAGGATTTTATGGTCGGGTTTTTCGGTCTCAAAATGCGGGCGCAGGTCGGGATGGAACTGCTGGTCGAGTTTGATGATGAGCAGCCCGTTGTTGCGGCCGATCGGGAGCCCGCCGTTAAAAACACCGTCGCTGGAGATCTTGTCGAGCTCTTTGAGGAAATGTCGGGCGTGAAAATTGAGGGTTTCATTGCCCTTTTTAAACTTGTCGAGTTCTTCCAGGACCGTGATGGGCAGGACAATATCGTGATGTTTGAACTGGCGCAGGCACGCGCTGTCATGCAGGATGACATTGGTATCAAGGACAAACAATTTGATGATTTTTTCTGTCATAAGGCATAATCCTTGTTAGAATATTTGAATACAGCCGAATATTTTTTCAGTTTATGCCAGGATCACTTAATTATAACCAAAGGCATCTCATGCTAAGAAAGTTTAACATATTTTTTCTGTGTGCGTCAGGTGTGTGTGTGTTATTTCTTGCGGGTTTTTTGAGGACGGCGGGGGCTGTGACAACGGCTTCCCGCTGGCAGCGTGCGATGCCGTTAACGCTGGCAGACAGCCGTAATCTGAACGGTATTCCTGAGCAGGAACGGCTGGTATATAAGGTCAAGTGGCTGGGGATAACGGCTGGCGAGATAACCGCAGAAATAAAAAAGGGCGTTGTGTGGCAAGGGCGTTCCTGTTATGTGATTGAGGCCCGGGTGCGCACCATCGGATTAACCTCGAAACTTTATCATGTGGATGATTTTTTTCGTTCGTATCTTGATGCTGAAAAACTTTATGCGCTGCGCCATGAGGAGCGCCGTTATGAAGGGACGTACAGGAAGGATGCCGTTACGGATTTTGACCATGTTCTTGGCAAAGCGCATTTTCACAATGCGGTTGACAGGAGTGAAAAGACATTTGATATCCCGGCCGGCGTTCAGGACATTTTGACGGCGGCGTACCTGGGGCGTTTTTTACCGTTGACGGAGAAGGGGTTGTTCCGCGTCAAGGTGTGCAACAGTGAAAGGGTTTATGATCTTTACATGTCAGCCGGCGGCAGGGCTGTTATTTCCCGGCGCCATACGTTTCACCTGGTGCCGTTTGTGGAGATCGACGGTAAGGATATCCGTGAAGGGCGCGGGAGCGGGTATGTGACCGAAGATGCCGGGCGTGTGCCGCTCTGGGTTGTGATCAAAGGGCCTGTCTTTACACAGGTAACGGCTGTGCTGGATTCTTCGCGGGGATAAATAAGGACATGGAAAAGCCTTGCGCTTGTTTTATAGGGCATTATAATAAATATTCAAATCTGTTTTATTTTTATGCTCTCGCCGCGCCAAGCGCCGCGTGTTTTTTTGTTTTGAATGCGCTGAATATTTCTAACATGGGGAGGTTGTCATGAGTTCTGCTGTTAAAGTAACGGCGGCGAATTTTGATGCCGAGGTGATTAAGGCGTCTGTTCCGGTCCTTGTGGATTTTTGGGCTGAATGGTGCGGGCCGTGCCGTATGGTGCTTCCGATGGTTGAGGAAATCGCTGTCGAGCTGACGGGTAAGGCGAAGGTGGGAAAGGTTAATGTGGACGAGGCGCCGGACCTGGCGGCCCAGTTTGATGTGGCCTCAATTCCGACATTGCTTATTTTTAAGAATGGGCAGGTGGTTGACCGGATGGTCGGGGCGCTCCCGAAGGTTCGCCTGCTCGAAAAATTGAAGGCTCATCTCTAGAGCCGTGAAGGAGTTATTTGACGTATGCTTTTAACGTTCTGCAAATCCAAGATTGCCCATGCCCGTATTACGGCGTCGGAGCTTTATTATGAAGGCAGCATCACCATTGACGAGGCGGTTATTGCCGCGGCGGGGATTATCCCCGGTGAAAAAGTTGAGATATTTAATGTCAATAACGGCGCGCGCCTTGAGACCTATGTTATTGCGGGCAAAGCCGGATCAGGCCATTTTTGCCTTAACGGCCCCGCGGCCCGCCTGGGGTATGTGGGTGACAGGATTATTATTGTCAGTTATGCCCTGGTGACGCCGGATGAAGCCCGCGCCATGAAGACTAAAACGGTTTACTTGAACGATGACAACACGATTAAAGCTTAGGCCTTACGGTGACCCTTGTCTGCGCAAGCCGGCAAAGACGGTTTTGTCTGTCGGGATTGCCGAAAAACTGCTGATCCGTGAGTTGATCCCGGCGATGTATGCGTTTGACGGGAGAGGATTGGCCGCCAATCAGGTGGGGATCACGGAGAATATTTTTGTGGCGGATGTCGGCGAGGGCCCTTTTGCCGTGATCAATCCCGAGATCCTTGAGGTTTCTGAAAAAAAGACAGTGCTGGAGGAGGGGTGCCTCAGCTTGCCCGGGATTCATGTTAAGGTGAAGCGGCCGGCACAGATCCGCGTCCGCTATCTTTCCGAACGCAACGAGACGGTGGAGGTGGATTTGGGCGACCTTCCCGCCAAGATCTTTCAGCATGAAATTGATCATTTGAACGGGAAGCTGATCATTGATCATGCGAGCAAGGCCGAGATGGATTCTTTTGCCGAGAAGTTATCCGTACCGTTGAAGAAAAAAGGCAAGCCCGGTGCCTGAGCCGGGCAGCAGGCCGGCGCTGGGTGAGCGGCTGCCGGGCTGGTTCCGCCAGGAGCTTCCTGACCAGGCGGCTTTCAGCCGGATGAGGGGTGCTTTGCGCACACGTGGTTTGCGTACGGTGTGCGAGGGGGCGCGGTGCCCCAATATGGGGCATTGCTGGAATAACGGCACGGCGACATTTATGATTATGGGCGGCACCTGCACGCGGGCGTGTCATTTTTGTGCGGTGCCTACCGGCCGGCCTGAGCCTGTGGATGCGGCCGAGCCTGTGCGGGTGGCCGGAGCGGTCCAGGCGCTGGGGTTGCGTTACGCGGTTATTACTTCCGTGACACGGGATGATCTTGAGGATGAGGGGGCGGGGCATTTTGTCCGCACGGTCCAGGCGATAAGGGAGATTTCACCTGCGGTGAAGGTTGAACTGCTGGTTCCGGATTTTTCGGCGCGCCGCGCCTGTTTCGAAGTTGTGGCTGCGGCCGGGCCTGATGTCCTTGGGCATAATATTGAAACCGTGCGCCGTTTGTCGCCGGCATTAAGACCCCGGGCGGATCATGACCGTTCGTTGCGGGTGTTGTCTTTGGCAAAATCATTGCCGGGCACGGGGTTTGTCAAGTCGGGGCTGATGGTCGGTTTGGGCGAGACGGATGATGAGGTGCTCGGCGCCCTGGCAGAATTAAAAAAAGCCGGTTGCGATATTGTCACCATCGGTCAGTACCTTGCGCCGGCGGCCGATGGCCGCCAGCGGCCTGTGGCGCGTTTTGTGGCGCCGGAGGTTTTTGATATGTATCGGCGGGAGGGGATGGCGATGGGGTTTATGCGCATTGTTGCCGGCCCTCTGGTCAGGAGTTCATTTTTGGCGGAAGAGGTATATGAAAAGGCGCTGGAGGGCGCCATCACATGACAGAGCGCATGAAGAACGCGGTTTCCTTTGCAGGCCGGTTTATCCTGAGTGCCGGACTGCTGGTATGGGTTTTTTCATTCATTAATTGGAGAGACACCCTTGCTGTCCTGCGCAGCGCGGATATTGCGCTGCTGCTGGCGGCGGCGGCGGTGCATCTTCTTGTCCAGGCATCGATCCTGTTGCGGTGGTTTTTGTTCATGAGAGCTTTGAACCTGAATGTTTCTGTCAGCATGACGTGCCGTTATTATTTCATCGGCCTTTTTTGCAATCTTTTCCTACCCACGTCGATCGGCGGCGACCTCGTGAAGGCCATTGGCCTGAGCCGCGGTGTCGGGCAAAAGCCGAAGGTGTTTGCTTCGGTTGTCCTTGACCGGCTGAGCGGATTCGCGGGGCTCGTGATTGTGGCGGCGCTGGCGTATGCGGCAGGGAGCAGCCTTATTGATGCACCGTCGGTCTTGATTCCTATTATTGCATTAACACTCTTGTCGTTTGTTATCGGCGGCATGCTATTTAACCAGGGACTGTACCATTTTTTCGGGAATTTTGTCAGGCGATTTCCGAGTGTGCAAAAGGGTATATTGGAAATGCACCAGGATGTCATGCTGATGAGCGGCAAAAAGCGCACGGGATTCGGCTGTATCGCTTTTTCATGTTTTATCCAGGTATTGGGTGCGGCGATATTTTATCTGATAGCCAGGGCGCTCCATCAGGATGTGCCGTTTTTGCCGTTCCTGATTTTTTCGCCCATTGTGTCGGCGGCCACGTTCCTTCCTTCTATCGGGGGGTTGGGCGTCCGTGAAGTGGGGTGGGTGTACCTTTTGGCCAAGATTGGGGTAGAGCAGGGCGTGGCGCTGGGGCTTAGCCTGAGCAGTTTCTTTTTTGTCATTGTTACAGGACTTATCGGTGGGGTTGTTTATGTCACGACAGTTCCTTGTCGACGGGTACAATGTGATGTACCGCCTGCCGGGGCGGGGGCCTGCGGCCGGGCGGACGCTTGAGGACGGGCGAGCGGCGCTGATCGGCTTTATCCGTGAATGCCGTCCGCAAGGCAGGGGGGCTGATATCCTGACGGTTGTTTTTGACGGCCGTGAAGATGTTGCCGGCCTGCATGCCGAGCCGGGGATCAGGGTTGTTTTCACGCGCGGCACCTCGGCTGACGACAAGATCCGTGATATGGTTGAAGATGCGCCGGATCCGCGGCGTGTTATTTGTGTTACTGATGACCGGGAGCTGGCGCTGGCGTGCGCCCACCGCGGGGCTGAAGTTTGGACTGTGGCGCGGTTTTTAGGCAGCGGCCGGGATCAGGATATTCCCGGGGTGTGCCGGAAAAATGCCCGCGCGGCTGACGGCGATGAAAAGAATATTTCTTCCGCCGAAGCCGGGCGAATTGCCCGGGAGCTCACCGGATTGTGGCTTAACAGAAAGAGTCCTTGACATGGTTGTTATGCGTTGGGTGACCCAGGCGGTGTCGGCGCTCGGCCGGAGTGCGATGTTTTTCGCGGAAGTTTGCCGTTGCATCCTTCTGGGGAAGATCCGCTGGAACGAAGTTTTTCAGCAGATTTTTGAACAGGGCGTGCGGTCTTTGCTTATTGTCACCCTGGTTTCTTTTGCGTCCGGGGCTGTGCTGGCGCTGCAGGGGCAGGTCATGATGTCGCGTTTTGGTGCGAAGGAATTTATCGCGCAGCTTGTGGCGCTTTCCCTGGTCAGGGAACTGAGCCCTGTTTTCACGGCATTGGTTTTTTCCGGGAAATCAGGGGCGGGGATGGCGGCGGAACTCGGCAGCATGAGTGTAAACAGCCAGATTCTGGCGACGCGCACGCTGGGGGTTGATCCCATGGAGTTCCTGGTGGTGCCGCGCATGCTGGCATGCCTTGTGGTTTTGCCGATACTGGTGGTGGTTTCCGAATTGATGGGGATTGTGGGCGGTTATCTTGTTGCCGTGCATGAAGCGAATATCCCGCCTGTTTATTATATCAATCAGACGGTTCAGTGCATTGCGTTTGTGGATTTTTTCAGCGGATTTGCCAAAGTTTTCTTTTTTTCTGTTATTATTGGATGGATATGCTGTTATAAGGGTTTTTTCACGTCGGGCGGATCCATGGGCGTAGGCCGTTATACCACCGCGGCGGTGGCGATGTGTTATGTCGGGGTCATTATTTCCAATACGCTGCTCACCAAGATCATTCTGACCTTCTGGGGGAACTGATGAAAATAATGCCTGTGCCATTATTGTTATTGTTACTTATGTTGGCGGGTTGT
>JBAXBM010000092.1:0-8303 GCA_037141995.1 Candidatus Omnitrophota bacterium | reverse complement strand
CCAGGATACCATCCCCTAATTCAGGAAGAATTATTTTTGCCATTGAATACCCTAACAAAATGATCCGCGAAATTATTTGCCGCCTCATCCATCGGCAAATAATGCCCGGTTAATTCTTGAAGTGAAGTCATGCGCACATTCATGCCGCACGGCCGGATAAGCTGAAACAATGCAAGGTCTGTTGTAATATTTAGCCCGATCCCATGATATGTAATCCAACGTGAAATTCCGATCCCCATGGAGGCTATCTTGTAAGGCCCCACCCAAACCCCTCGATAGGAAGCCCCCGCCTGACACCTAGCCACTATACCAAAATCATTTAAGAAATCAACGGAAGCCTGCTCCATTTTCTGAAGACACATTTTAATATCCCGGCCAAAAACCTTCAAATCTATAATAGGATAGGCTATAAGTTGTCCCGGCGCGTGAAGGGTCACATCACCGCCACGGTCAACGGACAGACACAGGATCCCCTTCTGACGAAGGTCCTGCCTTGACAGGAAAATATTAGCCTCAGAAGCTTTACGCCCCAAGGTAATTGTTGCCGGATGCTCACAAAGAACAAGAACTGACGGCGCACCGCCCGCCACCTCAGCAACAAGCTTTTTCTGCCGCTGCAAGGCGTCTTCGTAGTCAATCATCCCCCAGCGTACCACACGCATAAAAAGCCGCCTCTAGTAAAAAAGCCCCGCAGAAAACAAAAACAGCCTCGGGGCTTTAAAAAACAAAAAATTATTACTTCGTCAATCGACGACAAATAGCATCAGCCATCTCCCGGGTCCCCACCGCAGACATATCCTGGCGATCAGACTTAAGGTCATACGTCACATCTCGGCCATCCCGGATCACTGCCTCAACAGCCTTTTCAAGGCGTCCCGCCGCATCCATCTCTCCCAAATGCCGCAGCATCATAACCGCAGACAAAATGGTAGCCGTTGGATTAACCTTATTCTGCCCCGCATACTTGGGAGCCGACCCGTGAACAGGCTCAAATAATGCCGCCTCGGCCCCGATATTCGCCCCTGGCGCAATACCCAACCCGCCCACTAGCCCGGCCCCGAGATCCGACACAATATCACCATAAAGGTTCGGCAGCACAAGGACATCATACAATTCAGGCTTTTGAACAAGCTGCATGCACATATTATCAACAATAACATCCTCAAACGCAATCCTGCCTGCGAATTCCCCGGCAATCTTCCGCCCGATATTTAAAAACAACCCATCCGTAAACTTCATGATGTTCGCTTTGTGCACCAAGGAAACTTTGCGCCGGCCATTTTTAAGCGCATACTCAAATGCATAACGGATAATACGTTCCGACCCAAAAATAGAAATCGGCTTGATAGAAATCGCTGAATCCGTCCGCACCTGTTTTGACGAAAGCGCATTAATCTCACGGATAAGGTGTTTCGCCTGATCAGACCCCACATCAAATTCAACACCCGCATAAAGATCTTCTGTGTTCTCACGGACAATAACTAGATCAACATGCGTGTTAACCGCCCGTGTGCCTTCAATATATTTGACAGGGCGCAAACACGCATAAAGATCAAGCTCCTGCCGCAACTGAACATTCACCGAACGGAAACCTTTCCCGACGGGTGTTTCAATCGGCCCCTTAATAGCAACTTTATTTTTCTTGACTGAATCAATGGCACCCTGTGGCAGCGGTGTCCCAAAACGCGCCACGGCCGGCGCCCCCACAACGACCTCTTCCCAATCAATATCCACACCTAAAGCATCCACACACGTCCTCATGGCGGCAGTAACTTCAGGACCAATCCCGTCTCCCGGGAGCAATGTCACGCGGTAAGGCATACGTACCTTCTCATTATTTAGGCATTTTCAAGAACTGCCGCAACTCTTCCACATTTTTAGCATTCGAGAGCGCCATATCCATGGTGATCTGCCCTGACTCAACCAGCTCTTTGAGAGATCGATCCATGATCTTCATCCCGAATTGCCCCCCCGTTTGCATGGCCGTAGGAATCTGCTCAATTGCTTTTTCACGGATCATATTACGAATCGCCGGCGTGGCAATCATAATCTCAAGCGCTAAAACACGGCCTTTACCGCTAGCATGCAGCAGAAGTCGCTGGGAAACGACACCCTGCAAACACGTTGAAAGCTGCTGACGGATCTGCTGCTGCTGATAAGGAGGAAATACATCAATGACGCGCTCAATCGTTTGCGGCGCATCAGGCGTATGGACTGTCGCCAAAACCAAATGCCCTGTTTCTGCAGCCGTCAATGCGGTTGATATCGTCTCCAGATCACGCATCTCGCCGACAACAATCACGTCCGGGTCCTGGCGCAAACAACGCTTGAGCGCCTCAGGAAAAGAATGCGTGTCTTTATAAACTTCCCTTTGCTTAATAATCGCTTTTTTATTCGTATGCAAAAATTCTATGGGATCCTCAATCGACATAATCAGGCAGCGTTCCTCTGCATTGATAAGCTGAACCATCGCCGCGAGCGTGGTGGATTTACCCATCCCCGTCGGGCCAGTGACGAGCACTAGACCATTAGGCCGGCGCGCTAAAGCACCCACAACCGGAGGAAGCTTAAGGTCTTCCATCGTCGGGACAAAAAGAGGGATGCGGCGAAACGCCGCCTCCACACACCCGCGCTGCTGATGCACATTCACACGGAATCGATCAAGCCCCACCATCGCCAGGGAAAAATCAAATTCCTTTTCTTTTTCAAACATCGCCCTTTGTTCGCCGGTAAGGATGCTATAGATAAGCCTCTTCATCTCATCCTCATCCAAAGGCTCGTAAGAAAGCGGGGTCAGTTCTCCGTCAATACGAAGAACCGGAGGCATCTTGTTGGTTAAATGGAGATCCGAAGCATTTTGATTAATAGCGGAAAGAAGAAGCTCTCGGAGTTCAATCGGCATAAATAATTACGTGGATTTCGATATCCATCCCTTAATGCGCGCCACGCCTTCCCGAATACGTTCCTGAGATGTGCAAAAAGTAAATCGCAGATAACCTTCAGCACCAAATCCATCGCCGGGGATAACCGCAACATTCACGTCATTCAATATTCTTTTGGCCACTTCAGCGCATGAACCATATTTTGAGAAATCACAAAAAAGATAGAAAGCACCGTCAGGTTTAACATAAGAAACACCGGAGATTGTGTCAACCAAAGACATCATCAAATCCCTGCGCAACAAAAACTCATCCCGCATCGACTTAATGCTGTTGTCGGAAACACGCAACGCCGCAAGCGCCGCTTTCTGACTGATCGATGAAGGATTAGACGTCGAATGATCCTGAAGATTTTTCATATGTCCCATCACAGCAGCAGGGCCGGCCGCATAACCAATACGCCATCCTGTCATAGCATAAGCCTTCGACATCCCGTTAACCGTAATCGTAAGATCGTAAATATCCTTGCCCAAAGCTGCTATTGAAACGAACTCATTATCAGTATAAAGAAGTTTTTCATAGATTTCATCTGAAATAACACAAACCTGATGCTTCACACAAATCACGGCGATAGCTTCTAACTCTTTACGTGAATATACTGATCCCGTGGGATTGGATGGTGAGTTAAGAATTAAAAGCTTTGTTTTCGGCGTAATCGCAGATTCTAACTGATCTGCCGTGATTTTAAACTTAGAGGCGGGAGTAGTTTGAATATACCTCGGCAGCGCGCCGGCAACTTTTACCATCTCAGGATAGCTCACCCAATAAGGAGCGGGAATAATGACCTCATCTCCCGCATCACACAAAACCATCACAGCGTTAAAAATAACATGCTTCGCGCCAGAACCAACAACAATCTGCCCTGGTTTATACTCGAGCTTATTATCTTTTTTTAGTTTGTCACAAATCGCAAGCCGAAGCTCCTCAGTTCCGCTGGAAGGAGTATATTTTGTAAACCCGGCATGAATAGCCTTGATTGCCGCATCCTTGATATACTCCGGCGTATCAAAATCAGGCTCGCCCGCCGCGAAACTGACAACATCCACTCCCTGAGCTTTTAACTCATTGGCCCTCGCCGTAATCGCAAGTGTAGTTGACCCTGAAACCTGTGCGATGCGGGAGTTGATGCTAATCATTTGCTTAAGCTTTCTTCGTTGTGCTCTTTTTCTCTTTAGGCTTGGCTTTTGCTGGCTTCTTCTCAGAAACAATCACAGCATCTTCAGCCTTCTTAACCGCAGGCTTAACAGATTTAAGTGCCTTGGCATCCTTTGCGACTGCCGCTGTTTCAATAACTGCCGGCTTTTCAGTTAATTCAAGAATAACCATTTCAGCATTGTCACCCTGCCGATTAATCGCCAATTTGATGATGCGTGTATAACCACCGTGACGATTAACAAAAAGCGGCGCGACCTTATTAAATAAATCACTTACCAACCCATGATCACATAAGATGGCAAATGCCCGCCGTTTAGCCGCCAGCGTATTATTTTTCCCAAGAGTTATCATCCTGTCAACCAATTTCCGCGCCTCGCCGGCTTTCACCTTTGTCGTGCGAATAGTGAAATTAATCAGCACAGCCTTGACAAGATCACGCACTGTTGCTTCACGCAATTTCTGGTTGCGGCCGAATTTTTTGCCTGCTACACCGTGTCTCATTTATTCACTCTTCTTTCTTAACTTTTTCATGTCAATCTTCATCCCAAGGCTCAACCCGTGCGCCTTAAGAACATCAGCGATTTCAGTCAGTGATTTTTTCCCGAAATTACGGAAATTAAGAAGCTCCTCTTCCGTCTTTCGCACTAACTCAGAAAGGCTCTTGATATTTGCTTCTTTCAAACAGTTTGAACTGCGCACAGAAAGCTCAAGTTCAGATATCGGCAAACGTAATTTTTCATAAAGCGCCTGTTCCTCAGAAGAAACCTCTTCTTCCTGCTCTTCTTCTTCAGGCAGCTGGCCATAACCAACAAAAACATCCAAATGGCGTTGAAGAATATTCGCCGCATAAAGAAGCGCTTCTTTAGGATTTATACCTCCGTTGGTCCAAATTTCAAGGATCAAACGATCATAATCCGTCCGCTGGCCAACGCGCGTATTTTCAGAAAAGAAATTTACTTTTTCAATCGGCGTAAAGATAGAATCAACCGCAATTGTTCCAACCGGCGATCCTTCTTTTTTGTTCAATTCAGCCGGAACATATCCGCGGCCGCGGCAAACCTCCATCTCCAGATTAAAATCAATATCCTGGGTAATGGTGCAAACGTGATGATCAGGATTCAGGATTTCTATGGTCTCATCGCAAATAATATCCTTGGCCTTGATCTCACCCTTCTTTGAGGTTTTAATATAAATACTTTTAGGAATCTTGGAATGTGAACGGACAACCAATTCCTTAATATTTAAAATAATGTCACTGACGGTTTCAAGCACGCCTGGAACAGTCGAAAACTCATGATCTATCCCGTCGATATGAATGGATGTTACCGCGCTGCCTTCAATTGAAGAAAGAAGGATGCGCCGCAGCGAATTGCCCAGTGTCACACCATAACCACGCTCAAAAGGTTCGGCAACGAATTTGCCATAATGGTCATTATATGTTGCTTCATCACATTCAAGACGCTTGGGCATCTGAAAATCACGCCATTTAACACCCATGAGTTCTGTCCTCCTTTAGACTAAAACTATTATTTCGAATACAACTCAATGATGAGCTGTTCGTTCACCGGGACAACAATGTCCTCTCGAGTCGGAATACGGACAACCTTACCTTCGAATTTCGCATTATCAGCTTGAAGCCATGAAGGAATAGAAACGCCTTCATTCAACTCTATGTTCTTCTGCACATATTTACGCAACGAATCTTTATCATTGAAAGTAATGATGTCCCCCATCTTCACATGAAATGATGGCACATCAACCTTCCGGCCATTAACACGGACAAGCCCATGATTAGCCATTTGACGGCCCTGCGCGCGCGTAATAGCAAAACCTAAACGAAAAATAATATTATCGAGACGGCACTCTAACATTTGCAAAAGAACTGTGCCTGTAACACCTTTTGCGGCTGAAGCCTTCAGATAGTAATTACGGAACTGTTTTTCAAGGATGCCATACATGCGTTTGGCTTTTTGCTTTTCACGCAACTGCACCCCATAATTAGTCAATTTGGAACGACGCGTACCGTGCTGACCCGGAATACTCTCGCGCTTCTCTAAAGACCATCTCTTTTTAAGCCCGAGGTTAACACCCTCTCGGCGAGACAGACGACATCTTGGACCTGTATAACGTGCCATGGATCAAAATTCCTTTCTACTAAACTCTACGTTTCTTCCGGGGACGGCATCCATTATGCGGAATGGGTGTGACATCGCGGATAGAAGTAACCTGGATGCCAGCCGCCTGAATCGCACGAATAGACGATTCACGGCCTGTACCAGGACCTTTGACAAGAACTTCAACAGTCTCAATCCCAAGTTCCTTGGCACGCTTAGCGGCCTCACCTGCAGCAACCTGTGCCGCAAAAGGTGTTGACTTTTTAGAACCGGTAAATCCACTGACACCCGGTGTTCCCCATACAATGGCATTCCCTTGCCGGTCTGTTATGGTGATAATCGTGTTATTAAAAGTGGCCTTGATCATAACAAGACCGCTTGTTATCCCCTTCAAGGAGCGCTTCTTCTGCTTCGATTTCCTTGTCGCCGTCTTAGATGCGGTCTGCGCTTGCTGTGAACTAGCTGCTGGTTTGGTAACTTTGGACATGCGTTATAACCTCTTATTCTGCTTTCTTCTTCATTCCGCCGACGGTCGCTTTGCGCCCTTTGCGCGTGCGGGAATTAGTACGGGTCCTTTGCCCACGGACTGGAAGACCCTTGCGGTGACGCAAACCGCGGTAAGTCCCCATATCCATGTGCTGCCGGACATTTTGCTGCACTTCCCGGCGAAGATCCCCTTCAACCACATAATTCTTTTGAATAAACGCCGTAATCCTTGAAATTTCGTCTTCCGTCAAATCATTAGAG
This sequence comes from Candidatus Omnitrophota bacterium, assembly GCA_037141995.1. GTDB lineage: Bacteria > Omnitrophota > Gorgyraeia > Zapsychrales > Fredricksoniimonadaceae > Fredricksoniimonas. The sequence continues at coordinate 1,348 of JBAXBM010000092.1, read as the reverse complement.
CGTTTGTCCGGGCTGATCGCTGTCGCCTGAAGGATCTTCTCAGTACGGGCAGGACCAATGCCGAAAATGTATAAAAGCGCCGCTTCAATGCGCTTGTCTCTGGGCAGGTCAATACCTAAGATTCTTGCCATGTTTCATTATCCTTGTCTTTGTTTGTGTTTCGGATTTTCACAAATCACGCGCACAACACGTTCACGCCTGATGATCTTGCACTTATTGCAGATCCTTTTAACCGATGATTTAACTTTCATGTCATTTATTCCTATAAGTTATTCTTCCCCGTGAAAGATCGTACGGGGTTAATTCAACTTTCACCTTGTCGCCGGGTATAATGCGAATAAAATTCATTCTCATTTTTCCTGAAACATGCGCAAGCACCTTATGCCCATTATCCAAAACCACACGAAACATTGCGTTGGGTAACGCTTCTTCAACAATACCTTCAACCTCAATCAGATCTTCTCTCGCCATATCTTCCCTGCTAATGGAACTTCCACTAACTTTCCGAACTTAATCCGGTCATTGTTGTCGTACTACAATCCGTCAAGATCACAGGACCTTGTTCGGTAATCGCAATCGTATGTTCAAAATGCGCTGATGGCTTATGATCCGCGGTGATTACTGTCCATCCATCTTTCAGTGTCTTCGTCTTGTAACCGCCCATATTCAACATCGGCTCAATCGCAAAAACCATCCCAGTCTTTAAAACCGGACCTGTTTTCGCATGACCGTAATTCGGTATCTCCGGGTCTTCGTGAAGCTTCTGCCCGATGCCATGCCCTACAAAATCACGGACAACCGAAAACCCTTTAGATTCAGCATAAGTCTGAATCGCATGAGAAATATCACCCAGCCGTCCTCCGACCCGTGCTTGAGAAATTCCTTTATAAAGTGCCTGGCGAGTAACATCCAGCAATTTCTGAGAAGATGCTGACAATTCACCCGCCGCTATTGTCACTGCCATATCTGAATAATAAGAACGATAAATAATACCGACATCTATGCTGACTATGTCACCGTTTTTTACTACCCGTTCACCCGGGATACCATGCACGATTTCTTCATTGATAGAAATACATGAACATGCCGGAAAACCACGATAACCTTTAAACGCAGGCAATACATTTTCTTGTTTAATTAAACTTTCGACAATAAGATCAATTTCTCTTGTCGTAATGCCGGGCTTCAAAGAACGTTTTGTATATTCCAATATCCGGGCTAATATAACACCCGCTTCACGTAATGTTAATAATTCTTCTTCATTCTTGATACGGATATCAAGATTTTTTTTCATTCACTTCATCTAAAATATTTAAAAGATCTGCGCGCACCCGTTCTGCACCAGTAT
>JBAXBM010000091.1:0-8315 GCA_037141995.1 Candidatus Omnitrophota bacterium | reverse complement strand
CGATTGGTCGAGGGGATTCGAGTGGCAAATCAAGGCGTATCCGGTCAGTACTTCCGAGATACATCGCATGACCAAGCTTGATAGTTTTTTTGTCTTTAATAACACGTTCGTTGATTTGCATTATTCAGCCGTGCGTTTTTTGTATGTGGATGACTCGCTGCCGCAAGTTAATAATATTTATATAAAAAATAATCTTATTTATAATAGCGCGATCCCTTCCGGCGTTTGGTCATATTATGCGATCCATTTCGGGCGAAGATATTCAACCTCATTTGTGCCTTTGCCCGATTTTGATTCCAGCCATGTTGTTGTTGATTACAATTCAATTCATAAAGGTAACCGCGGGGATGATCAGATCAATATTAATGGTGTTAATGTTGTCCAGGCGCATCCGGGAATGGATATCCCGAAATTTTCCGTCTATACGGAATTCGGGGCAGTGAATGATTTCCATTTGATGGCAGGGGATACTGCGGCGAGGGATCACGGCGAGGATCTGACAACATATTTTTTAACCGATATTGACGGGATGATGCGGCTTCAAGGGAAGCCCTGGGACAACGGGGCGTATAAGTATCGGGAAGGAAATACATATTATGTTGATTTTGATAACGGTAATGACGCCAATAACGGGCTGACGCAGGCGACCGCTTGGAAGAATCTTCCCGGCACCCAATCCGTCGATGCGTCAACGGCGCTGAGCGGGACATCGGGCTGGCAAAAGATCATGCCGGGCGATGTCATCAAGATTAAATCCGGGACCACGCATGATGCGTCTGATGGCGGGCGTATTCTGATCAGCAGTACCTGGTATGCGCAAGGGACGCCGGATCAGCCTATAACAATCACACGCGATCAATGGTGGGGATCAGGGCAGGTACTGATCGACGGCGCGGGAATGACGGTTCCCTCATGGCAAGCGCTTGTTGATATTTGGGGGCTGTCATATATTGTGGTTGATGGGAGCATCCTGGATGGCATCAAGATAGCCAATTCCGGTTATGCCGGTTTTCGAAATTACGGCAATAACGGGACGCTGCGTAATGCGGAAGTCTTTAATTCAAAAACGGCCAATGTGCTTTTTAGCGGCACCGAGGCTGCGGCCCAGCGCGGAACGGTGATTGATCATGTGACAGCGCATAAAACCAATACCGATGACGATACGGCTTCAAATATTTACCTGGGGTTTAACGATGGCGCCCTTTTAAGTTATATCACAGCTTACGACGGGAACGCTGGCAGTGACGGTATTCATCTGAGTTCTTCGCGCAACAGCTGGATTGCGGATTGCACGGTCCATAACAATGGTGAGCAGGGGATTGATATTTCGCGGGATGGTGACAATAAGATGCTGGATTTGTCGTATAACAACACGGTGATACGCTGTGTCGGGTATGATAATTTGAAACAGAATTTTGATGCCAACTCGGCCTCGCATGACATTTACTTTATCGGTGTTGCGGGCTGGAGGACCACGACCCCGGAAATCGGCGATGGGAATGTGACGGTTTATCAGGCGGGGAATCGTGTTTTTGTGATCAATTCTTCATTGGCGTCGGCGCGTGACAATGGTTTCAAAATGGAATGGAACGCGACCTATGACGGGATGTTGCCGGGGCAATACAATATGTATATTATCAATTCCGTTACAACCGGCGACGGCGGCGCGGCGTTGAGGGTTGAGGATGACAGTAATGGTTACGGGTATAATCTGGCGACATTTAACAGCATTTTTAATTCTGCGGGTATTAACGGGCTTAATCTTTACGGGGATGCGGCTATCATTAAAACCCGGCGTTTTTCCAGGAATGATATTAATCTTGGGGCTAATGGCTGGAGCGATCTTTCGTCAAAGGCAACGGATCCATTATTTTTATCTCTCCTTGGGCCGTTTAATGTGAATAATTTTATCCCGCAGTCAGGTTCCCCGTTAATTGACGCGGGAGCCTTTCCTTTTGTGACCAGCGGTGCCGGCGCAGGCACGGTCCTTAACCTGAAACCGTTAGCGGCGGACCTGGATGCCACGCATGTTTTCCGCGCCGGGGACTTGATTCAGATTCAGGGTGCAGATAAACCGTGCGTTGTTTTTAGTGTTCCTTCGGCGACGCAGGTTATCCTGGCTTCGGCGGCGGCGTGGGAAAAAGGACAAGGCGTCTGGTTCCCGTGGCAGGGGGCTAGGCCTGATATCGGTGCTTTTGAATATGTGAGTTCCGTGCTGAAGGGATCAGGGGACGTTTCCGGGGATGGGAGGGTGACCATGTATGATGCTGCCCTGGTCGTGAAATATACCATAGGTGGGGCGTTGACAACTGTTCAGCAGGCGCAGGCTGATATTAACAGTGACACCATCATCGATGCCGCGGATGCAGTGGCCATTGCCAGGAAGGCATTGGGGCTTTGATTTTTTATCATATTGTGAGAGTTTAGGCAGGTATTTCCTGCATTATTGCAGTTCACGTGGTTTTCTACCAATATAAATTATATACTATAAGGGGGTGGTTACTGTAAAGAGACCTCAGGTTTTTGTTTTGTGCAGGTTACTGGAGATGCGCATGCGACACTTGATCATAGCGGCAGGGATGATGGGATGGATACTGGGGGCGTCCCCTGTGTTAGCGGCGACGTATTACGTGGATTTTGACAAGGGCGCTGATGCCAATGACGGGTTAAGCGCGGCAACGGCCTGGAAGCATGCCCCGGGAGATAATAATGTTACCGGGAATGTCAAAGCTTTTGTCCCGCAACCCGGCAATATTTTTCTTTTGAAGGGGGGCGTTCATTACCGGGGGCAAATCGGGTGGGGTTCCACGTATCATTATGGTCCCAGTTCACCGCTTGTAGATGGGACCGTGACGCAGCGCATTGTCTTTAAAGGAGACGGCTGGCCGGGACTTGAAGGCCAGAAAGCCATTATTGACGGGTTTGAGCCGCTGACCGGATGGAAGAAATGTTCATCTCAGGCGGCCTGCTTGAATAATGTGAATTGGCCTCACATTTATACCACCGCATTAACCAATCTACCCGTTCATCCGACACCGGCCATGATCCTTAATATGTATCAGGGTGAACAGCCGCTGTCAGCCGCGCAGTTTCCCTGTTCAGGAAAAGCGTTGTATCAAACAACAGAAAATTTCTTCACGGTCCCAGCGGCCTCGGTGACAACAACCTCTATCACGGACCATCGCCTGGAGGGTCTGGGAGGGGGTGAATTGGTTGGCAAATATCTGATCCTTTATATCGGGGCGGACAATGAAATTGTTTACAGGAAAATCCTTGCGTATGCTGGTGCAACGATCACGTTTGATGCCGCTAGCCTTTCCACAACCGTAGACACGGTTTACGCGCTGGCCAATGTTCCCGGCAGCGGTGTGTTCAAATCCCCGGGGCAATTTTATTTGGACGAGACAGTCAATCCTGATGGCACCTATACATTGTATGTCTGGCCTTTTGATGATAAAGACCTTCTTAATACGGCAGCTGATATCCGTTATTCCGTCCGGAGTTACGGGTTCGGGTTGGGCGCTTATGCGAATAATTTTACCATTGAAGGATTTGTGATCCGCGGCCAGGCCTGCGACAGTAACGTGTGCCGCGGCAGTGCCATTTACAAGCCCTGGACGCCTGCTATGAGCAATGTGACTGTCCGGAATAATGAAGTTCTTCAGAGTTGGGGAGATCAAGGGAGTATTTCGCTTGGTTATATCAGCAACTTGATTGTTGAAAATAATTACGTGCATGACACTGGCGGGAGCGGGGGCGGCATAGGTGCTGCTGTCGCGGATAATGTGCTTATTCAAGGTAACAAGTTGGAGCGGGTTGCCCGCACACCGATATTTGTACAGATTTTAAAAAACAGCGCGATTGTGAATAATATTGTCAGGGACAGCCAGGGGGTGCATAGCAATGGTATTTCAGCGTACACCAATTGCGATAATATCTTGATCGCCAATAATGAAGTCACCAATTCCAATATCCCGTTTACCTATGAAAGTGCATCAAATTTCATCATTTATGGCAATATCTTTCTGGGGGATTCTATCTATTGCTGGAAGAATTGCGCCACTTCGCTGATTGCCAACAATTTGCTGGAAAGCGTTTATATGGCGTCAAGTGCAACAACTTATACTGTTGAAAATAATATTGTTCTACAGTCACTAACTATGGAAGGCAACGGGACAAATAATCTTATTATGCAATCCAATCCCGCGATTGACCGTTCTTTGGTCTTTGCCAACGCGCCGCGTTTTGTGACAACAGTGGCTGACGCTTGGAAAATCAGCCGTTTGAATCAAAATACTGTTTATATCCTGCCTGAACTTGGCCCCCTTGTCCAGGCAGGTGACAGCCTTATTTTTGATCATGACGGTATTGTTCGTACGGTTATATCGTCTATCGTGAGGCTTTGGCAAGGTAATTGGCGGACAGAAATTATTTTCACGCCCGTTATCCCGGAACTTAAAGACGGAGGCTTATCTCTTTGGCCCAATGGGGCTGTAAATTTTGTTTCTGACTTTCATTTAAAACAGGGAAGCCTGGCCGTTGATGGCGGTGCGGATATCGCCTCACTTTTACCCGCGGGTGTATTTCCTCAGTTTGATTTCATGAAAGATATGACGGGAAACAGCCGCGGGCAGGGCAGGGGCTGGGACATTGGACCGTATGAGTTTTCTTCATTGCCAACTTTGCTCAAAGGGGATGTCTCCGGCGACGGGCGCGTGACCATGTATGATGCCGCGCTGGTGCTGAAATACACCGTCGGTGGACCGTTGACAACAGCCCAGCAGTCGCAGGCGGATATCAACAGCGATACCACCGTCGACGCTGCCGATGCGCGTGTCATCGCCAGAAAGGCATTGGGGTTGGTTCAATAATGGGAGGTGGTTATGAATGGCAAATTCTTTGCGGCTACTTCTATATTCTTTTTGATGTTGACGGGGCTGGCTGCAGCAGCGGTTGAAGATATTTCGCTGATCCGCCAGGACTGTAGCGGGCAAAGCGTCCGCTGCTATACCTCGCTGGCTGACTGGCAGAGTGCCAAAGGCGGGATTCCCCGGGGGGATCTGGTGGCGGCGGATCGGATCGCGGTTGCCCAGATTGATGGTGCGTGGTCCCTTCCGGATACGAAATATGTCGCCATCAGCGGCTGGAAGACTGATCCAGCTCACTACATTAAAGTTATAACTACCCTTGCCGCCAGGCATAAGGGTATCCCTGGTTCCGGGTATCAGCTGAATATCAGCGCCACGCCGTCGTATGTTTTTTTCAGTGATGCGGCATATATTAAGGTGATTGGGCTGGAAGTTTATTCTTCCAATCCGGCGGTCACGGCGTCCGCCATGTATTTTCGTCCGGCAGATACAACCGCCGGCGTCGGAAATGTTGAGATCAGTCATTGCCTTGTTCACGGCAATGGCACGAACACCAGCGCGGGGATTTCTTTTTATGCTTTTTCGGGAGTGTCCCGGATATTCAATAACCTGGTTTATGATGTTGGTTATCCGGGGTACAGTCCTGCGATTGGCCCTGGATCAGGTTCTGCTTATGTTTATAATAATACCATTGGTTCAACCATAAACGGTTTTGGTATCCGCTCCGACACGCCCGCCGTTGTTAAGAATAATCTGGTTCTTTCCAGCGGGACGTGTTTTTACGGAGTTTTTAGCGGCGGGTCTGACTATAACGTATGTCAGGGCGCGTCCAGCAGCGGCGGACCGCATGACAAGATCAATCAGACCGTTACCTTGATGGATCCTGCGGCCAGGGATTATCGCCTGAGTTCTGCTGACACCGTGGCCTTGGGGGCCGGAGTCAATCTGAGTTACGATTTCAATCTTTCTTTCACTGATGACCTGCTCAGTTGGACCCGTTACGGCAAATGGGATATCGGCGCTTTTCAATATTCCGACGGAACTATCCCGGCGGATGTGACCCCGCCCTCAGCGCCGGCCGGGCTTAAGACCGAGGCTGTGGCGGCTGAGGCCGTGACCCTTTCCTGGAATCCATCCACCGATAATACCGGTGTGAAGGGCTATAATATTTACCGTAACGGCACCTTGATCGACACGGCCGATACCAATCGTTACATAGATACCGCAACGGTGGCGTACACCAGCTATGACTATGTTGTTCAGGCTTTTGACGCCTCATTCAATCTTTCGCCTTTATCGGGTACCGTTGCCCTCACGACGCCCTTGCCTGCGGATAAGACGCCGCCGCATATGGTGGTGCTCAAGGCCAAGGTAAGCGCTCCGGGCACGGTTACCTTGAGCTGGGCAACCGATGAGCCGTCGAGCACCCAGGTGGAATATGGGGCTGAAACGGCGTATGGGAAATTCAGTGTTGCCAGTCTTATCCTGGGTGTGAATCATACGGCCGTTATTTCGGGTCTTGATAATGCTGCGTATCATTTTCGGGCCAGAAGCAAGGATGCTGCCGGGAATGAGGCAGTATCGCCGGATATTGCCATCACGCTTAAACCTTCTCTGGGGGCGACGCGTTATGTTGATAGTCAGAATGTTTTGGCCAATGATGGCAATGATGGCACACAAGCCAGGCCCTGGTTGACAATTCAGCATGCCGCGGATGTGGCGCAGCCGGGAGATACGATTTTGGTCATGCCGGGAAATTACGGCAGAACCAGAATTTACAGGAGCGGTTTGCCGGGTTATTTTATTACCTTTAAGGCGGTTAATCCGCCTGTCATGGATCATGTGGATTTCCAGGCAGCGTATGATCCGGCGCATCCGCGGCAGTACCCGGGTAATCCGGATGTGAACGCGGTGACCAAAGGGTTTGCTTTTTATCCAACGTACGGGAGCAAGCTGGATATCGGCTATATCCGGGTTGAGAATTTTGAGATCACCAGCATCGTTGACCCGTTATCCAAGGTTTCGGCGTCAGGGGGAATACTGCTGAGCGGCTCATCGATCGCGCTGGTGCATGATGTGGAATTGGTGAAGAATTTCATCCATGATCTTAATCCGAACCCTCAGGCGTATGACTATATCGGGATTCGCGGTGAGCAGTACAGTTCCAACATCCGGGTGCAGGAGAATACGTTTTTTCATGTGCAGGGCACGAATCTGGGGATTTCCGGCAAGGACTGGCTGGTGGTGGATAATGAGGTTTCGCATTCGCTGGATTCGAATACGGACAGCGGGCTGGAGGTCGGCGGAGATTCTGATGCTTCCCGGTTTTTTGGGACCGGGCATATCATCCGGAACAATTATCTCCACGACTGCCTGGATACGGAGCAGTTCGGTGAGCCGCATATTGATTGTTTTCAGACGTTCTCGGTTTGGCCGGACACTCAATATGCGGACCATATTCTGGTGGAAGGGAATTATTGCAAGAATATGGGGCAGATGCTCATGAGCGAGGATTCATCGGAAGGCAAAGGCACCGGGAATGCTGTGCATGATATCACGTTTCGCAATAATATTTTTCAGGGAGCCCGGGCGCAATCTATTATTGTGGGGATTGATCATTTCACGTTTGTCAACAATGTGGTGGCGGATTCACATTATGCCGGGCTGAACCTAAATTCGGATGTGGCCTACAGCGCCGTGGTTCTGAATAATATCTTTTACATGTCGGCCGGGTCAGCGCCGTCTGCTGGTGTACGCAACAAGGCGACAACGATCTATGATTACAATATCCATTATCCTGATTTCACATGGCCGAACAAACAGCCTGACTTTGAAAAGCACAGCCAGTTTGGGGTGGATCCGCTCTTTGTTGATCCGGCTCATGGCAATTTTCATTTAAAAGCCGGCTCTCCTGCGATCGGGGCCGGTATCCGCTGGGTCGGGTTTGACAAAGACCGAGACGGACGCAACCGTAGCGCCGATGCCTGGGAGATCGGGGCGTATGCGTATAGCGATGGATCAATGCCGCCCGTCACCGGCGGAGCCGGCGATGTTTCCGGCGACGGGCGCGTGACCATGTACGATGCGGCGCTGGTGTTAAAATATACCGTTGGCGGGTCACTGACAACAGTCCAGCAGGTGCAGGCGGATATGAATGGCGATGCCGCGATTGATGCTTCTGACGCCATGGCGACGGCGAAGCGGGCGTTGGGGATAAATTGATGGGGGTTATATGAAAAATTTCAGGCAAGTGGTCATCCTGATAACGCTGATCATGATCACGTCCAGTGCCTGGGCCGCAAATTATTATGTTGATTATGTGGGCGGGATCGATACGAATATCGGGACGGGGGGGACGATACCCTGGAAGCATGCGCCGGGGGATCCGCGGGCTTCTGGCAATGCCAGCAGGACACTCAGCCCTGGAGATGTTGTCTGGTTCAAGGG
>JBAXBM010000090.1:0-8319 GCA_037141995.1 Candidatus Omnitrophota bacterium | reverse complement strand
GGGTTAGTTAATGTAAGCCGGAATTGGAAGTACAGTTCAAGTTCACATTATTTTGGTAGTCGAAAAGATGAAATGATAGATGATTATGCAGAGAGCATTCCCACGATGCCTGCGGATTTGGAAATGGGGGATGTTGCGTCTTTCGAAAACGGATTGGGGATAGGATCCGGATATTTCAAGCTTCGGCTTAATGAAAAATTGAAGGCGGAGTGCAGGGATTGCGATAGAGAGTAATCGAAAAGTTGCGCTGTCCCTATATTGGGGACTGTCCCCTTCTATCTTCTACTTCTATAAATCGGCCAGGCCTTGGCCACAGTTTCAGCGTGGCGGAAAAGGTCGAACAGGGCGGTGTGAATGATGGTTTTGTAGCAATCCGTCATATGCAGGTTTTTCAGGATAGCATCCGCTTTGGCGGTGCGGGTGCGCATGGCGTCAAGGGCGTAAGCGAGTGATTTTGAGTCGACGAGGATTGTGCGCATGGTATCAAGGTCTGCGAGAGTTGGTGACGGCTTGAGGAATAATGCCATGAAGCGCCTGTGAGTCGCGCCATGCAGGGCTTTGTTGGCATGGACCATGAGGAGTGTCTTTTTTTGTTCGGCAAGGTCGCTCAGGATGGATTTCCCGATAGCTTTCTCTGTTTCAAATATACCGATGATGTCGTCCTGGATCTGGAATGCCTGCCCGATGAGAAGCCCGAATTCCGCCAGGCGGCGGGTTTCGCGTTCTGAAGCCCCGGCGAGGATGGCCCCGGTGACCATTGGGCAGTCAAATGTATAGCGCGCGGTCTTGAGGGAATAATTCAGGAATACATCGTCTTCACTGATATTTTTCAGCTGATTAACGCCGTGCAGGGTATCCACAAATTCTCCCATAGCGGTGAAGGCTGCTGTCTGGATAAAGTATTTTAAAGCGCGTTCCTTGCGGGCAGGGTCTTCCTTGATGGCCAGGAAGGCATCGATGGCGAGGGCATAAACAATATCACCCGCGATGATGGCCAGGTCTTTTCCAAGCCTGTCCGGGTCGGCGACGGGGACGGCTTTTTGCAGGAGCCGGTGCATGGTCGGCTTGCCGCGGCGCAGGTCGGATCGGTCAATGATGTCGTCATGGATGAGCATGAAATTGTGCAGGAATTCAATGCAGGTTGATGCGTGATAAAGCGAGGCCGGGATTTTTTTCCCTTTGGGCGCGTAGCCTTTGTAGCTGAGGATGAACAGGAGCGGACGGATACGCTTGCCTTCGCGCAGGGAGAATTCGCGGATGCTGTCATAGAGGATCCGTCCTACCAGATGAAATTTATATTCTTTCTCGACGGTATCAAGGAAAGAAGCCAGGCTTTTATCGATTTTTGTCAGGAGGGTGTTTAACATAACAGTTATGGTAGCATGAAGTCTGTGTGTGTCCAAGTGCGAAATTGATTGACGACAGCCGGAAAGTTTTTACAATTGATGTATAAGTTTCCGGCTTAATAACAGGGAGGGTGTCATGAGGGTATTTTTTGCATTGTTGATGGGGGTGTGCCTGGGGGTGATGCCGGCACTGGCAGATACGGTGAAGTTGAAGAACGGCGCGCTGGTGGAAGGGAGTCTCCTTGAAACAAATGCGCAGTCAGTCAAAATCAGTGTCAATGGCGTGATGGTAACGTATTACAATGATGAAGTGGATTCTGTGGAGACATCACCCGTGGTGGAGGTTGTCAATACGCCTGCGGCTAAAGATATGCCTGCGTCACCGGCGGCGCCTGCGGATGATCTTAACGCTATGAGCAAGGATGCCCTGATCCGGAAGTTTGTCGAGATCTACGGTGTCAAGGAGAACATGCAGGCGAATTTTGACCAAATGACCGCGTCGCTTAAGCCTGAACAGGCGGAAGCATTCCGCAATTCGATCAAGGTGGACGAAATTGTCGAGGAGCTTTTACCTATTTATAACAAGCATTTTTCCGAGGCCGACCTGCGTGCGTATATCCGTTTTTATGTGTCTCCGGAAGGTAAAAAACTGGTGCAAAGTTTGCCGTTGCTCATGAAAGATTCCGTGGAAATGAGCATGAAATACCTGGATGTGCATCTTCCTGCCAGCCTGAAACAGGAACAGCCCGATCAGTCTAAAGCGCAACCAATTGCCGCACAATAACTTATGGGTTTTATGGCAAAATTTATTTGATTTCACAGGGGTTCTTTGTTATATTGGGAACTCCTTGAACATCAGATAAGTTTTTTAATCTATTAAAAGGAGCAAAATATGATTGACAGGTATACGCTTTCGAAGATGGGGCGTTTGTGGTCGGAACAGCACAAGCTTGAAATCATGCTCCAGATAGAGGTCCTTGCCTGCGAAGCCATGTGCGGCCTCGGGAAAATCCCAAAACCCGCCCTTGAGAAAATAAAGAAAAACGCGAAGTTCGATCTCGACGAGGTTAAGCGCATTGAAGAGCGCACCAAGCATGATGTGGTGGCGTTTATCCAGAATGTCGGGCAAAACCTCGGCCCTGAGGCGCAGTATTTACATATAGGCATGACATCTTCTGATCTGCTGGACACGGCCTTGTCCGTGCAGTGTGTTGAAGCCAGCGAAATCATTATCGGTGATATTAAAAAGTTGCTCGGTGTCCTTAAGATTAAGGCGAAGAAATATAAGGATACGGTTTGTATCGCGCGTACGCATGGCGTGCATGCGGAACCCATGACCTTCGGGTTAAAACTTGCCATCTGGTTTGACGAGATGAGCCGGAATCTTGTCCGCCTTGAAGCGGCCACGGAAGATATGCGTATCGGCAAGCTGTCCGGCGCTGTCGGGACGTATGCCAATATTGATCCGCAGGTTGAGCAGTATGTGTGCGAAAAGCTGAATCTCAAGCCTGCCAATATTGCTACCCAGGTTATCCAGCGCGATCATCATGCGCATTTTCTTAATGTCATCGCGGTTGTCGGCGCATCGCTCAGCAAGTTTGCCACCGAGATTCGCCTGCTGCAGAAGACCGAGGTCCTTGAAGTTGAAGAGCCTTTTTTCAAGGGGCAGATCGGATCTTCGGCCATGCCGCACAAGCGCAATCCTGTGACCTGCGAGCGTATTTGTGGATTAGCGCGCATCCTTAAGGCCAATGCCCAGGTCGGGATTGACAATATGGATCTCTGGCACGAGCGCGATATCAGTCATTCATCAGCAGAACGCGTGATCATCCCGGACAGCACTATTGCCCTGGATTACATGCTTAATAAGTTTATCCCGCTCGTTGAAGGGCTGCTGGTTTATCCCAAGAACATGATTGAATCATTGCAGAAGACGCGCGGCCTTATTTATTCCCAGCGCTGCCTGCTTGAATTAATGAAGAAGGGCTTGCCGCGTTCCGAGGCTTATGAGATCATCCAGAGCTGTGCCATGCAGGTGTGGCAGGAAACATCGGATTTCAAGGATGTCTTGTCCCGTGACCGCCGTGTGCGCAAGCATATGTCACAGGATGAGATCAATGCCTGTTTTGACATCAAATATTACATTAAACATCGTGATCTTATTTTTAAAAAAGTGGGGCTTAAGTAATGGAAAAGCGTGACAAACTTTACGAAGGCAAAGCCAAGATCCTTTATGCGACGGATGATGCGGATCTTGTCATTCAGTATTTCAAGGATGACGCGACCGCGTTCAATGCCAAGAAAAAAGGCACGGTTGATGAAAAAGGGATCATGAATAACGGCATCTCGACTAAGGTTTTTGAGTACCTTGGGCAGAATGGCATTCCGACGCATTTTGTCAAACAGCTTTCTGACCGGGAAATGCTGGTCAAGAAGGTTGAGATTGTGAAGATCGAAGTCATTATCCGTAACCGGGCCGCGGGTTCCTTATGCCGTAATTACGGTGTGAAGGAAGGCCTGACGCTGGCATGCCCTGTGCTGGAGTTTTGTTATAAAGAAGATGCGTTCAATGATCCGCTCATGAATGAATCGCATATCCTGGCGCTGGGCATTGCCAATGCCGGGGAAATTGCGAGGATCAGTGAATTGACCCTTAAGATCAATGACTTGATGAAAAAATTCTTTCTGGCCTTGAAGATTGAGCTCATTGATTTCAAGATTGAGTTCGGCCGGTATAAAGGTGAAATTATTCTTGCTGACGAGATATCGCCGGACACTTGCCGTTTTTGGGAAGTTGGGACCGGTATCCGCCTTGACAAGGATCGTTTCCGCAATGACCTCGGCAATATTAAAGAAGGGTATCAGGAAGTATTAAAAAGGGTTACGGGCAAGGTGGTTTAAATTAATCCGGATTTTTGATACTTCTCCTTATTTATGATTTGGCGTATTGAAATAAAAGAAAAAAACGGTTTTTTTGATGCCGCAGGGCACACGGTTCTGCGCGATATCGCCGACCTTGGCATTGCTTCGGTGGTGGATGTGCGCGTGGTGCAGGTGTTTATCCTTGAAGGTGATCTGGTGATGCGGGATGCTGAACGCATCACCCGCGGATTATTGGTGGATCCGGTGGTGCAGGATTACCGTATTTCAGATAAGCCGCTGGCGGATTTCTTCACGGGGTTTGCCGGTGTCCCGGCACATGTTGTCGAAGTGACGTATAATCCCGGCGTGATGGATCCCGTTGAAGCCTCTACCCTTAAGGGGATCAAGGACATGGGAATCTCCGGTCTTAAATCCGTGCGGACCGCACGGCAATTTATGATCGGCGGAAAAGTGAGCCGTGCCGAGATCGATCTTATCAAGGATAAAGCTTTGATGAACAAGCTTATCCAGCATGCGGTTAAGGATCCGGCGGATGCGTTTCGTCCGGTGGTGCTGGACCGGGCTGTCAAGGCCGTGCCGGACGTTGTCACGGTTCCCTTGAAAGGTCTCTCCGCGAAAAAACTTTTGGAGCTTGCCGCCAAGGGGCAGTTATACCTGAATATCAATGAGATGAAGGCGATCCAGGCTCATTTTGAAGCCCAAGGCCGCGCACCAACGGATATCGAACTGGAAACAATTGCACAGACCTGGAGCGAGCATTGTCATCATAAGACTTTCCGTGGGGATATCCGTTATACCGTCAGGCAAAAGGGCAAGGTTAAAACAGAGCTTATCCAGAATCTATTAAAAAATACGATTGTCAAGGCGACCACAACGCTCAACAAGCCGTGGTGCGTTTCTGTTTTTCATGATAATGCGGGTATTGTCAGGTTTGATAATGAGTATAATATGTGTTTTAAAGCTGAGACACATAATCATCCTTCGGCGCTTGAGCCTTTCGGCGGGGCGAATACAGGGGTCGGCGGTGTGATCCGTGATATCCTTGGCACCGGATTGGGCGCCAAGCCGGTATGTAATACCGATATTTTTTGTTTTGCGCCGCCGGATTTCCCTGCGGATCAGCTGCCTGCCGGGGCGCTTCATCCCAAACGTGTGATGAAGGGTGTTGTGAGCGGTGTGCGGGATTACGGCAACAAGATGGGCATCCCGACGGTTAACGGCGCGGTTTGCTTCCATGAACATTTTGTCGGGAATCCGCTGGTTTTTTGCGGTACGATTGGATTGATTCCCAGGGGGAAGGACAAGAAAGCTGCGAAAAAGGGAGATTTTGTGGTTGTGGCCGGCGGGCGCACGGGGCGCGACGGTATTCACGGCGCCACATTTTCTTCCGGTGAGCTCACGCATGAATCTGAAGTTGTCTCTTCGGGGGCGGTGCAAATCGGGAATCCGATTGAGGAAAAAAAGGTTCTGGATGTCCTGATGCAGGCGCGTGACCTTGGGCTTTATACAGCGCTGACGGATTGCGGTGCCGGCGGGCTTTCAAGTGCGGTGGGAGAGATGGGCGAGGTCCTCGGCGCTCACGTTGACCTTGATGCCGTTCCATTTAAATATCAGGGCCTTCATTATACGGAAATCTGGATCAGCGAATCGCAAGAGCGCATGGTCATGGCGGTGTCTCCGTCGAAAATTGAACGACTCAAGGCTCTTTTCGCGGCGGAGAATGTGGATCTGGCGGTTATCGGAACTTATACGGGAACCGGACGGCTTGAGCTTTTTTATCACGGGGTCCGGGTTTGTGACCTTGACATGTCCTTCATGCACGGCGGGATTCCTAAAATTGCTAAGGAAGCTGTGTGGGCTGAACCCCGTCACAAGGATCTGAAATTTGCCTGCCCTGCGGATCTATTGCCTAAACTGCAGGAAGTTCTTTCCGACTATAATGTGTGTTCGAAAGAGGCGATCATCCGCCGTTATGATCATGAGGTCCAGGGCGGCAGCGTGGTGAAGCCTCTTGTCGGCCCGGCCTGTGACGGGCCTTCGGATGCGAGCGTGATCCGTCCACGTCTTGATTCCAGTCGAGGGATCGCGGTTTCAAACGGCATCAATCCGCGCTTCGGGCTTATTGATCCTTACTGGATGGCCGGCAGCGTGATTGATGAGGCGATACGGCAGATCGTGGCTGTGGGCGGCGATATCCCGAGCATTGCGATACTTGATAATTTTTGCTGGGGCAATCCGGATAAGCCGGACCGCCTCGGGGGGCTTGTGCGCGCGGCCAAAGGCTGTCATGATTTTGCCGTGGCGTACGGCACACCGTTTATTTCGGGTAAAGACAGTTTTTATAATGAATACACCGACAAGGGAAAATCGATCGCGATTCCCGGCACGCTGCTTATTTCCGCCATGGCCATTGTGCGCGATGTGACAAAAGCCGTCACCATGGATTTCAAGCGTCCGGGGAGTCTCATTTATGTTATCGGCAAGACGTATGACGAGTGGGGCGGTTCGGTCTATTTAAAAACATTTGATGCGCTGGGCAGCGATGTGCCGCAGGTTCGTCCGGCAGATGCGTTAGCGGCGTACACGGCGCTTTCAGGTGCCATCCGCCGCGGGCTTGTGCTGGCGGCGCATGACTGCTCCGAGGGCGGGCTGGCGGTGGCGCTTGCTGAAATGGCGTTTGCCGGCGGTTTTGGCGCCAATGCCATCCTCAAGTCGGTGCCATGCGGCAATACGCTCCGCCGGGACGACAGCATTCTTTTTTCTGAATCGAATTCGCGCCTGTTGGTTGAGGTCGATCCGTCGCGGCAGAAAGCGTTTGAGGGGGCGATGGCCGGTATCCCGGCGGGATTGATCGGCCGGGTGCAGGATGCTCCGGATCTTTTTATTTACGGCCTCAAGGATAATTTGTGCCTCAAGGCCAATGTGCATGCCTTAAAAGAAGCCTGGAAGAAACCGTTACAGTTCTAGTGAGGGACCATGACCAGAAAGAGTGAAGGTTCTGCGGCTGATTTTTACGAGATGGATCAGTGGCGTATTTTTCGTATCATGGCGGAGTTTGTGGAAGGATTTGACAGCCTTCATAAAGTGGATAACGGGGTGACTATTTTTGGCTCCGCACGGCTTAAGCCTAATCATAAAATGTATCAGCTTGCCGAACAGACGGCCCAGTTGCTGGTCGAGAACGGCTATGCGGTTATTACCGGCGGAGGCCCCGGCATTATGGAGGCGGGCAACCGCGGCGCGTTCATGGCCAAGGGTGAATCCATCGGCCTGAACATCGAACTGCCTTTCGAGCAAAAGCCGAATCCGTTCATCCGCACGCTTGTTAATTTTCATTATTTCTTTTGCCGCAAGGTGATGTTTGTTAAATATGCCAAGGCGGTTATTGTATTTCCCGGCGGGTTCGGGACGCTTGATGAGCTTTTTGAAAGCCTGACACTGGTTCAGACGGGCCGCATGCCGAAAGTCCCGGTTATCCTGTTCGGCAGTTATTACTGGAATGGCCTCGAGGCCTGGATTAAGGACAAGCTTGTGGGCGAACAGTGCATCGATGAGAATGACCTTTATCTTTACAGCATCGTCGATGAGCCGGAAGATGCGCTGAAAGCCATCAAGAGTTTTTATAAGAAGAATAAGGCGAAATAACCGATGCCGCAAAAAGTACGGGTCCTTGTCCTGCGCACCGCAGGCACCAATTGCAATGTTGAAACAGCATTCGCTTTCGCGCAGAGCGGCGCGTCGGTGGATGAGGTGCATCTGGAGCGGGTTTTCTCCGGCGATGTTAAGCTTGCGGATTATCATATCCTGGCATTGCCGGGAGGTTTCAGTTATGGGGACGATATTGCTTCGGGCCGTATTTTTGCCAATGAATTGAGGCTTCGCCTTGGTCATGATATTGCCCGTTTCATCCGTGATAAAAAGCTGGTGATTGGCATCTGCAACGGTTTTCAGATCCTTGTCAAGGCGGGGATTTTGCCGGGACCATTTGTGCCTGATGCCGCGGAGCATCAGACGGTGACGCTGACCAATAATGATTCAGGGAAATTTGAAGACCGCTGGACATATTTGAAGGTCGAAGGCCGGAGCGTAT
>JBAXBM010000089.1:0-8468 GCA_037141995.1 Candidatus Omnitrophota bacterium | reverse complement strand
TGGCGCTATTGGGGTGGCATCCAGCTTTTACCGCTCTTCTTCTGTTAACAGGTTTTGTTTTCTGGGGAACATGGATTGTGATGGCTTGGAAAAAGTTGGCGATGGCATCTGGACGGCTTTCTTACGAAAAAGAAAGATTAAATCAGAGGGAAGAAGATCGCAGGATGATATTGTTTAAGCAGCTGGGGGATTTATTAAAATTAAAGAAGCCGGATAGTACAATAACCAAAGTGCGTTTAGGCGAAGAAATTTCGTGGAAGAGGGATAGAGGAATAATGGATTTGCCAGCGAGGGCGAAAAGGATTGTTGCTGGATTGAAGGATCGGTTGAAATCTGTTTTGCGTGCAATTGTTCCTGGACGTAAAGAGCGGCAGCCTTCCGTTAAGGCAAATGAATTGCCGGGAATTGGCGAAGAGACAGTTATTGTGCCGGCAGTTGATCCTGTAAAAGAAAAGCAGGGTGAGGTGGATAATATTGTCGATCAGCCTGAGGAGAAAGGCGGAACAGAAGCACCTGTTGTGATCCTTGCAATGAAGACGATAGAAGCTGCTGAGGAAGCGGAAGAAGGTGTGCAGGATATTATTAAAGAGATCAAGTCGCAGGTGAAAGCCGTTCCGTCGGTTGAACCGATTGGTAAGAAAGCCGTAGCAGAAGCACCCGTTGTGATCCCCGTAATGAAGACGATAGAAGGTGCTGAGGAAGTGGAAGAAGGTGTGCAGGACATTATTAAAGAGATCAAGTCACAGAAGAAAGCTATCCCGTCGGTCGAGCAGCCTGAGGAGAAAGTCGGAACAGAAGCACCTGTTGTGATGCCCGCAATAAAGACGATAGAAGCTGCTGAGCAAGATGAAGAAGGTGTGCAGGACATTATTAAAGAGATCCAGTCGCAGGAGAAAGCTGTTCCGTCGGTCGAGCAGCCTAATGAGAAAGGCGGAGCAGAAGTGCTGGTTGTGGTCCCGAGGCTTGTGCCGTCATTTCAGCCTGTCATTGTGGCGTGGCGTGAGATTGAAAATAAATTGCCACGAATCATCGAAGCATTGAAGAAAACCATTGCTCAGATCAAAGATGAGCAAACCGAAACGTTGATTGTAATAATACCTGTGACCGAAAGATATGCCGGTGAGAAAGATATCCCGGCGGTACGCACGCCCGATGTGGATAATCCTTTGGCCGAGAAAGATAAAGGCGTTATCGTATCAATATTAATTACGCCGATTCAGCCAGGGAGCATCGCTACGATTGAAACCCCGGTTCTGAATCATCCTGCGGCCAATAAAGAAAAAGGTGTTGTGGCCCTGTTGCTTGTGCCGGTATTTCAGCCTGTCATTGTGGAGCGGCGCGAGATTGAAAATAATTTTGCGCGGATCATTGAAGAGTTGAAGAGGGCTATTTCTCAGGTCAAGGCGGATCAAGTTGCCGCGCCGGTCGTGGCCGTAGCTGTGACTGAAAGATCTGTTGGAAAGAAAGATGTCGCCGCGGTGCGCGCACTCGTTGCGGATAATCTTGCGGCCGCGAAAGACAAGGGCGATATCGTATTGACGCCCGTTGCGCCGGTTCAGCCGGTGATAATTATTCGCCGCGAGCTGGTTTTGCCGGTGCTTCTCAAGGACATGATTATTCCTGTGTTGAATGCAAAGGGGAGAGTGATTAATGTTAATCAGCAGGGGTCATCTGCGGCCTTTACGGCCTTGAATCAAGTTGTCTGGAATAATGATATTTCTCATGGTTCGATGATAAAGACTACTACAGTATTAAATTCCACGTCGTGGAAGATGGTTGTTCCCGGCCGCGCGGATGTGATCCGGCATATGAAAAATGCTCCGCGGGGGGGTGTGATTTCCATGGATGTTACACCCACGGATGAACTCCTGCGGGGTGCCGCGGTTGTGGATCTTCCGGCAAAACCGGTTGTAACAATAACAACTGGACCCTCGCAGAGCATGGCGATTTTCGGCCGTGCGGATGCGCTCCGAAATCCAGATGTCAGCCGGTCGGCAGGGACAGCTGTGGTTCGTGGGGGAATGAGTACGTCGCTGCTCTTCGTATCAGCCCGGGAATCAATTCTCCGTGCACGGGCTCATTTGCTTGAAATATTGATGCCGCGGTTGGCGAGGGCATTGCCGGAGATTGATATGACCGGTTGCCTGGCAGTATCAGGTGAGATATTTATACAAATCGTGTATGCCGGAGTTTTGAGGGGTTTCCGCAGTAATGGGCAGGACATTGAGATCATGCGCACGCCGGATTTATATCCTCTGGGTTCTATGGAACGATATTTCTCACGTCTCAAACGGTTTTTAATGCGGCAAAAAGTTCGTGAGACGAGCAGGATCGTTAGAAGCAGGGTCCAGTTAATTCCCAAAGCAACAAATCGGCCGGTAAGCGGTTTTGTTGTTAATCCGATCCGTCATTTTTTCAGGGAGACTTCAACGAGATTTTTTGGGCATCCCTGATTTTAGGGTATGCTTTCAGGATTTTGGATACCAGTATTGGGTCTTGGGCGATTTCAAGTATCTGCGGATTGGCCAGAAGCGCGGTAAAATTTTTTTCTTCTATTGCTTTTTCTATCGCGGGGTCAAGTAAAAGGCGTGAAAGGCGGGGGTCGTTGACAAGGGCCTGGATATCCTGGTCTTTGGCGAGCGCTGTTTTGTCTTTTTCCGGCATCCTGCAAAGCCCGTCGAGGCAGTCCTTGATTTCTTCCGGAGGGATGATGTGAAATATTTTCATGGGGTTTTTGAACAGGGCAAAAGTCAGTGATGTGCGTACGTTGAGCGTGATGTCACCCAATCCGAAGCTGTCAAGCGGCAGGATGATCAGGCTGGCGAGTATTACCAGGGCGATGGACCCGCTCCAGATCATGCTGATAGCGCTGCCAGCCATACGATCAAGGGTGTTGTACGGCGGCCGTGTTATGCCGTGGTTTTTTTGACGCAACCACCAGCGCGCCGTCCATCCCAGGACTGGTGGCGCCATAACGAGGATGATCAGGCTGTCAAAAGTTTTTTGTGTGCGGGAAAACCAAAAAGCGGCTATGGCGCAGGATAGCAGAAATGCGCAAGGGCCGATCAGGGCTTGAAGGAGCCCCCGGGAATGGCCTCTGGCGCCGGCAATAGCCAGAGCAATCAGGAAAATGATGTCGGTTGTTGTCAGCATTATTCGGGCAACAGCCAAATACTGCTGCAATAATAAAATATCATATAGATTAAAAGACCCAGCGGGATCAAAAGGGTTGCCATAACGGGCCAGGGATAAAATTTTATCTTGAATTTGTTCTTAAATTCCTTGTCTTTCAGGCGCTCATATTCCTGATAGGACATTTTTTCTTTTTACTTTTTGGCCATGGGACATCCTTATTTATTTATCCGATTATACCGTTACAATTTTCCAAAGTAGAAAAATTTTCATTTTTTTGGTTTTTGAGTTGCACGAAAACATTTTCGTGAGATACTTATATTAATTAGTGCATCTTGTCGTTCATATGTAACTATAACTGTTGGTTAATGTTTTGATAGCAGAGCGGTGCGGTAAGGTCATGGAAAATAATAGTAATAAAAGAAAAGCAAGCCGGTTCGGGTGCGCTGTTCCTGTTGATGGGAAAGACGGCGCGGTCTTTGCTTTGGCGAAAACGGTTGATATCAGCCGGAATGGCATTGGTTTTATATCCCAGCATAATGTTGCGTTGAATGAAAAATTTGCCGTTGAGCTTGTCCTTAAGGCTGATACCGAGCCCGTGCTTGTCATTGGTGAAGTCAAGTGGGTCCGCAAAATCCCGGGTTCGGAGCGTTATCGTGTCGGCCTTTCATTTTCTGAGGTGATTGACGGCGCTCAGAAAGATATTGACAGCGTGATTGATACGCCATTTTTGCAAGGTGAAATGGCGCCTTGAATGTCCTGGATTGCCAGGATGTGTCAATAAAAAAGGATTGTTCATGAAAATTGAACCTGAAAATGGCAAGGGATTTATAGCAGGACGTGAGCGCCGGATGTTTGAACGGTTTTCCTCAAAATTTCCAACCAGGTTCAAGGATTCTTCCGTGGATTACGGCGGGGATGTTTTTTTAAGGGATTTTTCCGCTTCAGGCGTGCGCCTTCAAACACAGGAACGTTTCTTTATTGATGACAGGCTTTCCCTTGAGGTTGAGCTTCCTGATGGCAAAGAGCCGGTTTCTCTTAATGGCCGTGTTTGCTGGAGCAAGCCGCGCTCACCCTCCCTTTTGGAAGTGGGGATGGAATTTCACCAGGTGAAGCTGCTTCAACTGCATCGTCTTGTCAAGGTTGTTACCGAGGTGGCCGCGCCTGTCGCGTGAGTGATTTTTTTCAGACCTTCTATTTTTCCTCTTGTTATTTATTTTAATCCAAGTTAAAATTATTTTTTATTTTATCGTTTAATCCAATCCGGAGATTTCTTATCATGCCTGCTGAAAACCGCTGTGTATTTCTCGCTGACGGGATTACTTTCCGTGTGCCGTCTGACGCTGACAAGGACAGGTTTCTGTATGCGCCGCTGTGCGGTATCGACGGGGCATCGGTGAAATCGGCCATTACGCCATGCCTTTCCGGCGATATCAAGCTTGACCGGCAGCGGTATCTGACCAAGCCGGCTTCGCGTGAAGATCTGCGGATCCCTGTGCGTAATTTTTTCGCGAGGACAGGCGATGGCAAGGTGGTTTCCATGGCGGGCGCGGCCGCGGATACGGCGGCGACTGTCGAGATCGGCCAGCTATGGCACAAGGTCACGCGCCTGTTCCCGGAGGCCGGACTGGAAGTCTGCGCGCTCAGTTTTGTTCCTGTCTCCGGTGAAAAGCTTGAGCTGACCCGCTTCCGTGTGAAGAATATTTCTCCGGCGGCAGTCGTGATTACGCCCACCGCGGCGGTGCCTGTGTTTGCCCGTTCGTTAAGCAACAAGCATGATCATGAACATGTGACCGCGCTGTTAAATCGCGTGGCTCAGCTGTCCGACGGTATTGTTGCCGAACCGACGATGCGGTTTAATGAGGAGGGACACAAGCCCTGTTCTGATGTTTACTTTGTGTTCGGTGCCGACGGAAAAGGGCAGTGTCCCGCGGGGACGTTTCCGACGCAGGACAGCTTTTACGGGCGTGAGAATGATTTTAACCGGCCGCGGGCTGTTTTTGCCCCGGAGGCGCCGCGCCTCCTGCCGGAGGTTGAACGCCAGGGTCTGGAAATAGCCGGCGCCTTGCGTTTTTCCGACACGGTTGTTCCGCCGGGGGAAGCCAGGGACTTTATCATGGCCATCGGGGTGGCGCAGACCCGTGAGGAAGCGCGGGCCATGTTTGTCCGTTTTAATACAACAGCCGGTTTTGACGCGGCGCTTGACGCCTGCGCGGCATACTGGACGGAAAAAACATCCTCCATTGTTTTTGATAACGGGGACCGTGATTTCAGCGCGTGGATGCGCTGGGTGACCCTTCAGCCGGTGTTACGCCGCATTTTCGGATGCTCTTTTTTGCCTGATCATGATTACGGCAAGGGGGGCAAGGGCTGGCGGGATATCTGGCAGGACCTCCTTTCTCTTATTCTTATTGAGCCGTCACAGGTGCGCCGGGATCTTTTGAATAATTTTGCGGGGATTCGCACTGACGGTTCCAACGCGACGATTATCGGACAGAAGCCGGGAGAATTTATCGCTGACCGCAATGCGATCACGCGGGTGTGGATGGACCACGGTGTGTGGCCGTTGTTGACGACCTTGTTGTATGTGGATCAGACGGGAGATGACGCCTTCCTGCTGGAACAGATGCCGTATTTCAGTGATCCGCAGCTTCAGCGGGCGCTGGCGCGGGATGCGGCGTGGGTGCCGGCTTCCGGCAATCAGGTCAAAGATGCCCGGGGTGAAGTTTATCGGGGGACCGTGCTCGAACATTTGCTCATCCAGAATCTTGTCCAGTTTTACAATGTCGGGGAACATAATATCACGCGGCTGGAAAGCGCCGACTGGAATGACGGGCTTGACATGGCATTCAAACGCGGTGAAAGTGTCGCTTTTATGGCTTTTTATGCCGGCAATTTGCTGGCGCTCGCCAAGCTGCTGGAGCGTTTATCTGCGGCCGGCGCGGTGACATCCCTTGTGCTGGCCGAAGAGCTGCTGCTTTTGCTTGATACGATGGGCGGCAAAGTGAATTATGATGACGCTGCGGCGAAGCGCGCGCGCCTTTTTACGGAATATTTCAGGGCGGTTCAGCCCGAGGTATCCGGCAAGACGGTTACGGTTGATATTGTAAAGCTTGCTAATGACTTGCGCCTGAAGGGTGCCTGGGTGATGGCGCATATCCGCCGCCAGGAGAAGGTTTCCGTTGATGCGGATGGCGAGGCTTTTGCCTGGTATAACGGATATTATGACGATAACGGAGAGCCTGTGGAAGGCCGGACGGGCCATGTCGTCCGGATGACACTGACAGGCCAGGTATTCCCTCTCATGTTCGGAGTTGCCGACGACGCAGCCGCGCGCGCCGTTGCCCGGGCTGTTGTTAAATTCCTGAAAGACCCGCAATCGGGCGGGTATCGCCTGAATACGGATTTCGGCGTGCGGCATTACTTGTCGCTGGGCCGGGCGTTTGCGTTTGCGTACGGGACCAAGGAAAATGGCGCGGTATTCAGCCACATGTGCGTGATGTACGCGTACGCGCTTTATAACCGTGGCATGGCCGCGGAAGGGCATGATGTCCTGCGCTCCCTGTACCGGATGAGTATGGATTTTTCACGGGCGCATATTTATCCCGGGATTCCGGAATATTTTGATGCGGCCGGTTGCGGCATGTATCATTTTCTGACCGGTTCGGCGAGTTGGTATGTGCTGACGCTGTTAACCAAGGTGTACGGGGTGCGCGGTTCCGCCGGAGATCTTGTGTTGGCGCCCCAGCTGACCCGGCAGGAATTCGGCCCGAATGGCGAGGCGCGGGTGAAATTCCAGTTCGCGGGACGAACGGTAACGGTTGTTTATTTGAATCCGGCGTCGCTGGATGCCGGCGCGTACCGCGTGCGTTCGGTTGAGGCCAATGGGACTCTTACGGCCGCGGCCGCATGCCCGGCAGAAGCGCCGCACGTGAGTGCTGTCAGGATCCCCCGCGCCGCGATAGCGGCTGTCCCGCAGGATATTGAGTACAGGGTTCTGTTGTCTGCCTGATGCGGGTCCGTGAATGGGTTCGGCGCCAACAGCGCGGTTGTTTTTTGAAGTTTCTCCTCGGAGATATTTTTTGACAAACAAAAAGCACAGTGTTACTATAATACTTCCCAAAAGATACATCCGGTCGGTGTGGTCCTGTCAGCACGAGTATACAATGGAGAGCGCATGAGAAGCTGGTTTGCGTGGATGTGTTGTGCCTTATTAGCGGTGACAGCATGCGGTTGCGGACAGCCTGTGAAGCCGGCGAACGAAATCGAGGTTTGGTACTGGATGACCGACCGCCAGGATGCCCTGGAGACGCTTGCCAGGAAGTACGAACAACAAACAGGCGTCAGGGTTAAGCTGGCGCTTTTTGCCCCTTCGGATGCGTATACCCAAAAAATTATCGCGGCCGCCCAGGCTAATGTTTTACCTGATATTTACGGTATCCTGGATAAGAAAGCCATTCTTGCTTCTTTTATAAAAGCCGGGTATGTCAGTGACCTTACGGCGGATTTCAAGGCGGATAACGGCATATGGGAAAATAGTTTGTTCGCCAAGGCGATTGATAATAACCGTTTTGCTGAAGGCAATGCCGACAATGTCAGGCCGGGGATTTACGGTGTGCCCCTGGACGTGTCGAATATCCAGATGGTTTATAATCGTGCCCTGCTGAAAAAGGCCGGCATCAAGGAGCCACCAGCCACCTTTGAGGCATTCATTGCGGCCGCGGTGGCACTCAAGCGTGCCGGGATTCCGCCTTTTGTGACGGGGTTTGGTGAAATGTGGATTGTCGACTGTTTTGCGTCTAATTACGCTTTTAATATTCTTGGTGAACAGAAGGTCATGGCGACTTTTCGGGGGGAAGTCCCGTACACGGATCCCGAGTGGGTTGCTGTTTTTACTGTTTTTAAAACGCTTGCGGACAAGGGTGTTTTTATGGAAGGGATTGTGACAAAGGGTAATAAATATGCTGAACAGGATTTCGCGCTGGAACGGGCGGCGTTTTCTTTTGACGGGTCGTGGGGCGTGAATGTTTATAAAGCGATGAATCCGAAACTGGATTACGGTGTTCAGCCATTGCCGCCGATCAGCCGTAATTTCCCGATGCGCATGTGGGCAGCTGCCGGATCATCTTTTGTGGTGAACAATCAGTCTTTGAATAAGGCAAAGGCTGTCGCATTTCTCAAGTGGCTGACAGCGGCAGAACAGCAGGCGTATTTGGCTGAACAGACGAACAATCTTCCGGCGAGCCGTGCGGCAAGTAATGCGATCACGCAAGTCCTGGGGGATTTTTCGAAGGTAATCGATAATACAACACATCCGAGTATCTGGCTGCTGAATG
>JBAXBM010000088.1:0-8715 GCA_037141995.1 Candidatus Omnitrophota bacterium | reverse complement strand
GACGCCTGAACCTACGAAATCTAACAAATATTTTTCCGGCCAGCAATATCCCTCAATTTCTCCAGCAGCCGTTTCTTACGCATATAGAAGTTATCAATACTAATATTCAAGGACTGCGCAATAACTGCAGGTTCCTGTTCTTGAAAAAATATCTGATCACACAATTTTCGTTCTGCAGCATCCAAAGCGTTTAATAAAATAGAAATCGACTCTTTATTAATAAAACCTTCGAACGCCTTCTCAGCATTGGGATCGGTCTGAGCATCAACCATCTTTTTACTAGGCCCCCACTCTGACTCTTCCTCTTCTTGAATAGAGTCAACATTCTTGATGCGGCGCCAATAATCTATAGCCTTTCTAATAGCAATGGTTCCCACATACCCGCCCAAAGGGCATCCATCCTTCCCCTCAAATACCTTTAGGACCTTGCAATCATTATCAAAAAGGGCAATTACAACATCATGCGAAATCTCTTCAACAATGTCGTCATATTCATCGAAGCTGGCACGCTTGCCAAATTTGACAAAATGGCTACGAGTCGCGTTCCGGATCGAACCATAAATGACCGGTAAATATTGTTTAATAAAAGCATCCCGGGCAACTGGATCTTTATCAACACACCCATTTATTAGTTCAATATTGTTCATAAAATAAAAGACTGCGTGTAGAAAGCGACTTTAATTTTCCTCACACGGCGGATACTGAAGCGGTGCCGTTCCGATGCTGTCCAGAACAACCGCTTTGGTAACGCCCTTCTCGCCTTTACTGACTTCCTTAAGCTCCACATTAAACTGCCAGCCGTCACCGTAATCAAAAAGCATGATAAGCTTTTCTCCGACAGCATCGAATGCCTGAGAAACGGCGATCTTCTTCACGCCCCGGGCCTGAGCGCTTGACTCTTCTCCCAGATCCACAAACAGCTCAAAGACTTTCTTCCTGTTGCGCTTGTCCTTCAGATGGTCATAGAACCCGAAGCAATGGTCAAACTGGAAATCAAAAGCCGCGATGATGGTCTTGGCGAAATTGAACAAACTTTTCGACCCCGGTATCTGGATCCTGCGAATGATCTTCTTCTCATCCGAGCATTGTTCGTCCCCATAAAGCCAGACATCAAATAGATAAAGACCCGAACCCGCAGCCGACACTCTTTTCTCAGGAGCTGGCTTTAGGTCATCAATAACACGCGCCACTTTGTGGCCACAGGTACCGCAGAAGCCTTGAAGGACAACGACGCCATGCAACTCGGCATGATAATCGACCATGGTCACCGAGCCCCGGCACTGCCCGCAAAAGACATTGCTCAAGAGCATCTGGCGGATATCCGCCGGAACGGTTTGCCATAATTTTAATGCTTCATTTGATGGTTCGCTTACCATTCTTTTTTGCTCACCCTCCCCACCCCTCTCCAAACCTTATCAGATCAATCAGCCCGACTAGTGCCGGACTTGTACTAATTTTGTACTGATCTTGTACTGCGACATCCCACTCTGGCCCTGACTCAGGCCTCGACTCAGGCCCCCACTCGGGCCTAACTCTACCTTCGACTCTACCTTTGACTCTGCCTCGACTCGGCCCTTCACTCGGCCCCTGACTCGGCCCTTCATTCGCAAACTTTGAACACCCCTACCTTAACCAATAATGTTCCATCTAATTTAAAATCAATCACTTATAAAAGAACCAATCAATAATTCTGTCACAAAAAGTATATAGTTTTTGTGACAAAACTTGGGCCTCTATTTGCTATCAGACACTGATCTCCCTGATGCCCCATAAAGCTCCGGCGTCAGGTCTGACTGCCAGTATTCTTTTGTCTTCACATCCATGATCGTCAGTTTTCCCGACCATCCCGCCCCGGTGTCCAGGTCCCAAACATTGCAGACATGCAACGGCTCAAGCGTGTGATACAACTCAGTCGTCGTATGCCCCACGAAGATCGCCTCATAAGGCCCGAACTTTCGCTCCGGTTTCGAGAAACGCCGCTTCCAGGCCGTTGTCAGCAGAGTCCTGTCCCAGGCAACAAATTCAAGTTTATGCTTTTCCAACTTGGCCATGGGATTATATCCGCCATGGACAAAGAACATTCCATCCAGTTCGATCCAGGGCTTGCCGTTCTTTAAGAAGTCCACATGCGCCTGCGGCATCGGCCCGCCACCATAAGACGCCATGGTCTGACTTCCGCCCTGACTGGTCCAGATCTCCGGTGTCAGGCCCTTTAAAGCCCAATCCAGGGCCCAAAGGTCATGGTTCCCGATAACAAGGTCACAGTTCCTGACCTTGAGCAACTCATCAATGCACTGACGAACTTCAAGAAATCCGTCGCAAACATCCCCCAGGACGATGAGCCGGTCATTCTCCCGGTCAAACCCTGAGCGTTCAAAACACTGAATGAGCGCCTTGTAAGCGCCATGAATATCACCGATAGCAAAAGTCTTCACACCCACCGCCTTTACAGGACTTCCCGGAGCTTACTGAAACGCTCAAAGATGTCCTGCCGCAGGTCACGAATAAACTCATCCGGGCCATTCTCTCGTTCAACCATGAGGCATCCTTGACTTGAGACCCTTTCAAAGAACTTCGCCAGGTTATCAGATACGCTTTTAAAATAACCGTCCCTGCTAAATTGTGAGACCTCTTTCAAGACCGCATCGACATCCGGCGCGTAACGCAAAATAAAATACATGTAGTAGAGGTCTTTGGCCTGCTTCTCTTTATTCTCCCGATCGATGAATGTAGCCCCCTTATGGTAAAGAAAGGCCGACGGCGTAGGACAATTCAGAACATACGGCCCCTTGCCCCGCGGAGCCTGAGCAGTTATAAGAACGCGGTGCTTCAAAAGAAAATCGAATTTCTCGATCTTGTTGACCTGCATCTGCCCGCCAACCAGCTTCTCTATGGCCTTAATGTCCACGGTCGGGTAAGTGATGAACTCAACAAGGACCTTCTCCTTCAGAAGAACGACCGGGAACATCCGATCCATGCGAGGATGACGCTCGGTGTAATTCAAGACGGAAAGCGTTTCAAATATCGTTTTGGAATGCTTCAGATTCCCCGACTCGTCCACGCCGAAATCAATGTCCGCTGTCGTGACCGGTATCCTTACAAAGTTCTTCCACAGGAAGTTTGAATAGATATACGGCATCCACCCGCCAACGATCGTAAGGTCAGGCAGATAATCCTTCAGATCCTCAAGCACATCAAAGAAAACAGCCTCGATCTTATTAAGATTCATAAAAACTCTTTCCCTTTTCCGCCAATACATTCTTCAGATAGTCAGCCTGTTCCTGCCCCCTGGGCTGATAGCCATAGAGGTCCAGACTAAGCTGAAGATTAGAAACGACCTTGCACCCCTTTATGGCCTGTGAATTGATGAACACGCTTTTCTTGTAGTGAGGACGAACAATATGGATATTACCGCCCCGCACCAGCTCCTTCAGATCCAGCTTCTGCCGAAGATCCAAAACATCTTTCTCCCAGTTCTCTGTCTGCAGATAGAAATGAACATGATCAGTGATCACGAATGATGTCATCAAATTGGCGCCGGCGTGCAGCGTAAAAGCATAGTCCTTGTCCTTAAGATGCTCCTTGAGCTTCCCAAGGATATTCTTATCAGACGAATAAAATGTATCGACCTTGTTCAGATCGAACTGATACGCAGCGCACCAGTCCTGGAACAACTTTTCCTTATTCGTCAGCACGCTGAAGCTTTTCGGCCCCTGTTTCGATCTTTCGATGTATCCCGCCTTGGCCATAGCCTCAAGAATGCCCTGAGCCATGCCGACACTGACACCCTCTTTTTCAATGAAGTCGCGCGTGACCCACTCCCGCTTCGGATCGGACAGCATCTTTCTTAAAATGAATGTCGCCTTATCGGCAAAGACATTCCATGTTTTCTTAACATTATTCATAATGTTTACTCCGATGTTAATGTTCACCAATTAGTGAACAATATACTCTAGGTGAACATTAGAGTCAATGATTATATATAGTTACGGAATTCAATTTCTCTGAAATATGATATATGTTGACTCGCGGCAACGCTGAATCTGATTACTTCTCGCGAGGAACTAACTCCCCGGAACCGCCCCCAGAACCGTCCGCATCAGTTGGATTAGCCGGGGCCAATGCTCAACCGTAGGTATTTAGAAAGACTCGTTTTTGTGTAATCTCTTTACTCATAACTGCTTACAATAAACATCTTGGTTGTACTTAAAATTCTAAAAGTCGTATTCATTCATCAGCTCATCGATAATAATTTTAAAAAGAACATCCCTTAAACTCTTCGGATACGAATCTCTTCTCCTGATTCAATATGTTCTAAACTTACCTTTTATAAAACGTTCATTAATCAAAACATCATCTTTCTTAATGTTCTCAATCAACTCAATTGCGTCAAGCTCAACATCCGACGCGTTATAACATCAACATCAATTCCGCATGTGTATGCCAAGGCGTTGTTATAAATCCAATCAATGTGTCTTGGGCATTGACCTTCCTCCATTTAGTGCACGATTTTTAAAATTGTTTTTGCCAACCCTTAATGCCGATACTTCAAAAATGTAAGTAGTACTGTAAAGCATGTAAAGAGGACAAGAATTACAACAATCCATATTAAAGCCTTCTTTAAAGAAAAGTTTGGCCCTTGAATTAAAAAGAGAATATACGTAGCAATAAAAAAGAACAAAAATTGACCTGCCATGTGCTGCCAAGAAATCAGAAAAGTCTTCTTATCGACAAAATAATCAAAAATAAAATTTACAATGCCCCACCCGACCGCAAGAGAAAATGATTGTGAAAAAGCATACTTGAATCGTTCTTTGTCCATTTACGCCATCCTTAATTTAATCTTCCAAAATCCCATATGCAGTTAGGTCAGAACCGTCCTTCTCTCATACTCAAAAGGACTCCTATAGCCCCGCGTCGAATAAGCCCATTTGTGATTATAATACGCCTCGACATACTCAAAGATTTTTTTTGCTTCGTCCCAAGCCCTGAACTTATACCTATAAACCAGTTCCACCTTGAGCGTATGGAAAAAGCTCTCTGCGACGGCATTGTCCCAACAATCGCTTTTCCGGCTCATGCTGCCGACAAAATCGTTCTGAATCCGTATTGCCTTAAAATCATTGCCGGCGTACTGACTGCCGCGATCGGAATGAAGGATCAAACCCTTTCCTGGCTGCCGACGATAAATCGCCTGACGCATCGCTTGCATAATCAGCGTGTCAGCGATCGTCTTATCCATCGCTAGGCTAACGCACAATCCGGGTTTAACGAACAAATTTTCACTTGTCGGCTTATACAATCAATATTCAATAGGACACGAAAATCCGTATTATTTCTTTAAAATCTTTGCCTGTTTGTATCCCTTCGCTGCGGCACCTCCAACATTTTTACTGTTAACCGTAATCTTTTTACCGGCATTTAATGTGATAGTCCCCGCATTACCGGAAACGGACCCTCCGGAAACATCGATGACCGCGTCTTTTTCAATGATGATATTGCCTTTTTGTGCTGAAAGTTCAATCGTCCCGCCAACTCCGTTGAGACCGGTAGCGCTGGCCTCAATCTTAGATCCGGATTTTGCAATGTTCAGATCTTTGGCATAAAGACGAATAATACCCGCCTTTCCTCCTTCAGCCGCATTCGACGTAATATCACCAAAATTGATGATGCTTCTTGCCGCCGCGTCAATCAACCCACCGCCGGAAAGAATGATCCCATTATTAATCATGCCGCTATCCGGCGCTGTAATATGAATGTTGTACGCCGAAATAATTCCATCATTGGTGATGGACGTGCTGTTATCATTACCGCTGCCGCCATAACAGCCTTTTCCGTCTTTGTCCGAACCAGCCAAAATATTGATGATACCGGCTGAAATCCCTTGATCCTCATTCGCATCAATAACCCCGGCATTGTTGATGCTTCCCGCAGTTACATCAATCAAACCTGCACCCGAAGAGATGACCCCATTATTAGCTATCCCGCTATTTTTAGCCTTAATATAAATTGTTTGAGCATCGATCATTCCGTCATTAATGATGGTCGTGGTGTTGTCGCCCGCAGGCCCGCCTTGTTCATCTTTCGTATCATGATCTCTATCCCGGCCATCACATTTATAATGATTATTATGATGATCTCTGTCGTGGTCTTTGTCATGATCTCGGTGATGATCATAAGAGCACCCTGAACGATCAGTACCATTGGCAACAAGATTGATGGTTCCTGCCGAAGTCCCCTCATTCGAGTTTGCGTCTATAATACCGGCATTGTTGATGCTTCCCGCAGAAATATCAATCAATCCGCTGTCAGAAGAAATAGTCCCGTTATTAACTACCGCACCACCTGAATTACTTATTTTAATCGACCCTGTCGCCATATCCCCATCATTAGTTACAGCCGCGCCTTTTGCCACAAGTTCAATCACGCCGTCTTTTGCCACCAGGCCGCTTGCGCTGATGATGCCGGTATTATTCACCGCATTATCAAAAATCTTATTGAGTGACTTGGCAGTCAAAACAACCTTATTCGCCATGATTATGCCTTCATTCAACACGGCTGAACCTCCAATCAAATCAGCCTTGAGCTTCTGATTAACCGTCACTGACATGTCCCCTTGATCATCCAGGTTCAAGGTCACCTGATTCCCACTGGCCATGGCGACATTGCCCATATCCGCAAGGATAACACCGGAATTCTTTACTTGAGCCCCCATCAACGCAACATAGCCTCCGTTGCGGATAGTGATATTGCCCTGATTCTCAATAGAGCTAACAGAGGTGCCGCTGTCACGCTGAAAAATATAACGGCCCTGCAGGAAATGATCATTGCTAATGCCCAAAGTCGAGGCCACCATGCCGGCCGCATCGACAATAGCCCCTGGCCCGAAAAGAACACCATTGGGATTAATCAAAAAAATCCGGCCATTGGCATTCAATGATCCCTGAATAAAAGACGGATCGGCTCCAATAACGCGATTTAAAGCGACCGCAGATGCTGAGGGCTGTATGAAATTTACCGCATTTTGCGCCCCGATGTTGAACTTGTTATAATTGATAATAGCTTTATCCGAAGCCGTAATATTCATTGTGTTGAGATCAGGATTGGCGAACGAAACTTGTCCGGAAACAACTTCCGCACCCTGCGGAAGGTCTCCCGCAGATGTAAAGCCGGAAAAACTTAGAAAAAAAACTGTGCTTAAAAAAACGATTAAAGAAACTTTTGGAATTTCTCTCATCATTCACCACCTTTTTTGTTTAATTTGTCCGTTACCACCTCAAAAGCCTCATACTAAAACTCTTTCGAAATCCTGATCCAATAATGAGCAGCATCGCCGTCAGAAAACTTATTGTTCAGCGGCCAAGCAACATCTAACCGCATAGAGAAGTTCTCTGGGAGATTATATCTACCGCCAAAACCCAAATCCATCAAATTTGCTGATTTTTCTTCCCCTGCCAGCGGGCTGCGATGGCTTATGTGACCCCAATCATAAAACATCGCCAAACGAAAAGAATCATAAATCACGGCTTTGGAAAATGGCGCCTTGATATCTTTCGGGATGATATAAAGTGGGAAACAAAATTCTGCTGTTGCGGTTTGGCCATTATCCCCGGCTTTTTCACCCGCAGCATAGCCGCGCAGATTGGACATACCCCCCAACTGAAACTCTTCTGTGGCTGTCAGGACATGGGAAGCCACTTGCACTTGCGCCTTTAAGAGTAACGTTGAATCCAGCGGCATTCTTTCAAGGCGAAGAACATCCAGAACATTTTTGGTGAACTGACCGCCTGAACCAAGTCGAGACGCCAGGGGGCTTTCATTTAGAGCTGTTTTTTTCGGCAAGGCACCGAAAACATCCAGCCCTTGAGATGCCTCATGATTGACAATCGTTCGGCCACCGGCATCGACATGATCCCACCTTAAGCCCATATGCGCGACACGCAAATAATCACCACTGGTTTTTTCATTGAGCTGAAAATCCGTAATATTCTTATAATCAAAACCCAGATTCAACATCAAGGATGTATTATCATGGGTCAAAAGAGATTGGTTGAGATATACAGAGTAAATATTTGTTTTACCGCGAACAATGTAATCTTCCAACTCCCTGCCCAAACGAAGATGCGTCTTGGCTGCAAAAAATCCCAATTGAGTGGCATTGAAAATGGGAACGCGGTAATTTACTGATCTTAGATCATATGTACTATTTTGATCAGCCATTTGGTAAGACAATGTCAGCATATCATCAAAACCAAATAGATTATTATGCGTCAATGTTCCCTGATACTGATTTTTTTGGAGATACCGCGACCCGTAGTTATCGTAAGCCACTCCTACGTGAATCGGCAGTTGATCCTGCACCTTTAAGAGTAATTCAGTGGTACCTGGCTCTTGCCCGGGACTCATGACCATCTTGATTTTCCGATCCCGGGATTCATTGAGAGATCGTAAATTGTTCTTGAGAACAGTGTAATCAAGGATGTCATCAGCGTTCAGCAAGATCTGACGTTTTATAAGAGAAGTTTGAAAATAACGGTTCCCCTCAACCCTCACCGCCCCAATCCCGCCTTCGATAATATTAATCTTGAGCCTTCCATCCTGGATCTTTTGCGGAGGCAAAATTGCAATGGAAGTAATAAATCCTTTTTGACGGTAAAGTGCTGTGATCTTATCGGCAACTTCCTGCATTTCACTTAAGGAGATTCTTTTCCCTTC
>JBAXBM010000087.1:0-8694 GCA_037141995.1 Candidatus Omnitrophota bacterium | reverse complement strand
GCATATGGGTTTAATTAAGGAAAAAGGTGTCAGGAAATGATGAAAGAAGGAATGCCACAATGTCTAGTACGGTAACGGATATCAGTGCGTGGCATTTGTTTTGGGCAGGAGGTCCGATGATGGTCCCGATTTTTTTATGTTCGATAGGGACCATGGCTTTGGGTATTGAGAAATTTTTATTTTTTGAAAAATCATCCCGATGGCTGGTCAGACTGCCTGATGATGTTTGTTCTTGTATAAAAAAAAATAATATCAGGGGGGCCATTTCCGCTTGTGATATTTCGGCGTCTGCTGTTGGCCGGATTTTTAAAATGGGGCTTTTGAATTTTGGCCAATCTGCAGCTGAAATCACAATGGCCATGGAGGCGGCGGCAAAGCTTGAGGTGCGTTTGATGGAAAAGGATATGGGGATGTTTCTTTTTATTGCTCAAGTGACACCCCTGATGGGTCTTCTGGGCACCCTTATTGGTTTGTGTGGATTGTTACACGCTATTCAAATACGTGTTTTGGCAATGAATCCTGCTTTATTGGCAGATGTTAGTGTCGGGTTATGGCAAGCGCTCATTTCGACGGCGGCTGGACTTTTTGTAGGGGTATGTTCACTGGCTGCATGGCAATGTTATTCCAACAGGCTTGAGTATATTGTGGGGCAGTTGGAGGTCGCGTCTATCAATTTGGTGCGTACGATGACACAGGTTATTGATGTCCCTTTGAGTGAAAGGTTGTAAACGTGGATTTCCGCCAACACATCAGACCGGGAAAGATTAAGTTTAATTTTATCCCTTTTATTAATGTTTTTTTTATTATCTCAGGGTTAATTATATTTTCTATTTTTTTATCAAAGAATACGTTTATCAGTGTCGGGGTGCCCAGGGGGGTGACAAGCGATGTGGCCGCGGCGGTGAACATGACAATCGTTGTGACAAGTGAAAATATCATGTATGTTAATAATAAACTGTTTACGCTGGGGGAATTAAAGAATCTTTTCAGGTCTTCTGGCAATAATTACCGGGCAGTTTTAATTAAGGCTGATCACAGGGCTTCGGTTGGTTGTGTTGTTGATATTTTGAATCTTGGACGGAATATGGGAATCGAACACATCAATATTGCTACGGATCGGGAAGATTAAGTTATATGAGCCGGCATTTTCTGCTTGCTGGTTTTGGGGTGGCGGCAATTGTACATAGTTTTGTTTTGGTTCTTGTTATATTTACATTTGAAGGAACGGTGAGAACGTATAAATTAAATATTGTTTTTCTAGGCGATATCTTAAGGCCGCAGGAAGTGCTTCCTTTGCGGCAGCAAGCGTCGGGATTAAAAACGGAGCCAAATTCTAATATGGTATTTGAGCAATGGTTTATCCCGGGAGCCTGGATGCGTTCCATTCAGCCTGAAAAGAGCGATTCTTTTTATTGCAGTTTGCCGCCGAAAGAAGATGATATTTTTCATTTTATCGGTCAGCGTGTGTTTCCGGAAGAGCGTGACAAATCTTTTAATGTCGTCGGCGAGTTGCCTGGAGCGGGGATTGATCTTCATTTGAGGGTGCCGTGATCAGGGTGGATTTGGCGGTGGCTGTGGCGTTTTGTCTCTCTGCCGGAGCTGTTTTTGTTTGGTTCATGTGGAGGCGAGGTGTTGTCGAGAATATTGGGAATCATGATTGTGATTCAGTTGAATATGTTTTGCAATGTCCTTATTGTTCCCATATTATTTTGGATGACGGTAAAATGAAAATTGTTCGTTGTCCGTTATGCCGGAGTTACCTTGAGGAGGCGTTGCATGCGCCAAAGAAATGATCGTCATAATATCGGGATGATACTGCTTACGGTTATTGCGACTATCATGGTGATGTCGATCCTTGTTATAGGGGTGCTTTCACGTAATTATTCTCGGGCCATTATGTCTGACCGTGAGGTCAAACATCTTCAAGCGGAACAGATTGCCAAGTTGGCATTATCACGCGCACGTGAAGTGTATGCTTCTGGTTCTACGACACTTACAGATTTTTCTGAATTTGTTGACGGGACGACTTATTCGGTTCATTATACACAGGGAATCGGAACGGGCCCTGGAGGGACCACAACATTTAGTGCAGTTGTGACGTATTGATTTGAAATAGTTTTTTCGGCAAGAATGGGACGGAATTTATTGGTTGTTAAAGGGATAATGAGGGTTGTGTATGGCCAGCGGTAAGCGGTTGGGGATTTATGCGGGAAGTACAGGGTTTACCCTGGTTCAAGTGGTCAATGATGCTCCGTTCATGAGTGTGTTTGTTCCGTTTGCAGCCATAAATGACATCCCATCCGCCAATAGAAAAATGCTTTCCGAGGACATGTTGATCCTCGAGACTCTTCAGAAAGCTATCCGTAATAATGGATTTGCGATACATGAAACATCCCTCGCTATTCCTTCCAGGGATATTATTATTCGATGGTTCACTATCCCTTGGATGAAATCGAGTGAAATACAAAATATTGTTGTTTTTGAAGCGAAAAAGTATATTCCATTTGATCTGGATGATTTGTTGTATACATATTATCCGGCAAATATGGCAGGAAGCAATCCTCGGCAGATAGGCATTATTTTTATTGCCATTCGAAAGAATATTTTTGAGAAATACTCTAACACCCTGATCCAGGCGGGCATGAACCTTGTCTTCAGTGAGCCGGCGTCAATGGGGCTTTTACGCACGCTTGTTTTCAGGAAAGTGATTAACCCGGAACAATTGACAGCGATTGTGCATGTTGATGGTTATACCGGGGAGCTTCTTATTTGCGAAAAAGGATATGTCAAATTTACACGCGAATTTAACTGTCCTCCGTTGGCAGCCCCTGGGACTGGCACTGTCATTCAGGACGATCAATTCCGTCCGAGGGTCTTTAATGAAATCCGCATGTCTTTTGAATTTTTCTTGCGTCAGTATGGCGGTGAGGATGTTAAAAAACTTGTGGCGATATCCGTTGTGGGAAACAAGAGTTTCTGGGACGGCATGTGTGAGGAGGTTGGCATTGATGCGGAAGTTGTTGATGTTTCGTATTTAGTAGATCGCGCTGATGCTGAGGGTGTTTCTGCGGTATATGCTTATGGAGCTGCGATGGTGGGCAAGGTTCTTTCGGTTATTGATTTTAATCTTTTTGAAGGATCAAAACAGCAGGTTTCTCTTAAACAAGTAGAAGTTGAAAGTAAAACAAAAGAACTTGTTTTTCCTGTTGTTATGGGGATTGGATGTTTTATTTTTATTTTTGGCCTTTTTTTTATGGCTGACAGATGGCTTAATGGGCTTAGAACGGAAATTGCGGTCCTGGAGCGGAAGATTGGGGTGTTCCTTGACATGGATGTGGAAGAGGCAGATGCCCAGACAATAAAGAAAAACAAACAATTGCACGCCTTGGAATCATTGCCATTGAGTGCCCGTACGTCAAAGTTATTAACCCGTCTTGTGAAGCGGATGCCTGCCGGTTTTTATTTGAGTAGTTATAACGTGACGTATAAAGATATTCCCGCTAAGGGCGAACAAGTCAAAGATGCGTCGGACGCCGAGGTGGAGTATTATTTGATTAAGACAAAAGTAGTCATGACATTTACAGGGGTTGCCGCCCTGAATGATAATAATATGGAATTCGAAATGATTAATAAATTTTTTAATACTTTAACAGCGGATAATATGTTCAGGGATTATTTCTCACGCTTGAAGATTGCTTCTTTACAAATTCAAGAATTTCATCAGGTAAAAGCAACCGGGTTTACTATTTCGTGTGAGGAGAAATGAATTTTAATAATTTAAAAAATATTAAATTTAATTTAAACGATTTAAAAAAGTTTAATTTAACTGATCTCACAAAGTTGACAGACAGAGATGTGAGGGATTATGTTAATCAACATTCTTTGCTGGTTATCAATATCGCCATTGTTTCGGCGGCAGTGATTGTTTTTTTCGTTTTTCTTAATATAACAATGAATGAATATAAATCTTTAAAATTGAAACAGGAATTGTTAATAAAGAAAGAACAGCCTCTGCGTAATTACGAGAAGGCAAGTAAAGATTTGGCTGATTTTATACAGGGGATGCGGACGAGTCTGCCTCCGATGAAATTTATTTCGTATATCACAGGAAAAGCGACACTGCATCATGTGGTGATTAACGTATTTAATCCATTGCAGATGGCTTCGTTGGGTTATTATAATACAGTCAATCTGGCTTTTACGGCTTCGGCCACAAAGTTTAAAGATATGATGTTATTTATTCATGACCTGGAAGCCTCTGAGTATATGACGAAGATCGATTCTTTATCTTTACAGAATGTTATTGGTGGTAATTCTTTGGATGGCAAGGCAGGGAATAACTTTATACAGGTGATAATTTCTGTTTCAGCCCTACAACTGGTAGAAAATGATGGCAATAAAAACTCGAAAAAGAAGTAGGCAACGCATATTTTTTCTGTATGCTATATCTTGTTGCTTTATAGTGTTATCATTTATTTTTTACAATATTGCGGCGCTGGCGCAGAATAAAATAAATGCATTTGAGTCCATGCTGGATTCTTTAAGAGATCCGTTTAATGCTCAAGAATTATTGAAAAGAGTTCCTAATCCTCAAAATCAGGTTGTGTTGCATCCGGCAATCGTTGTAAGTCAACAAGTGGTGCAACCGCCAGTTGTGGCGGCGTTGAAAAATGTTGTTCTTGAAAAACCTAAAATAATATTGCCGAATTTAAATCTTACAGGGGTTTTTTATAATACGAAACGTCCGCTGATTATTCTTAATGGCGAGGTTTTAGGCTTAGGTGACAGGGGAAGTGGTG
The DNA here is from genome assembly GCA_037141995.1 of Candidatus Omnitrophota bacterium. Lineage (GTDB taxonomy): Bacteria > Omnitrophota > Gorgyraeia > Zapsychrales > Fredricksoniimonadaceae > Fredricksoniimonas. The sequence goes on along the minus strand of JBAXBM010000087.1, from coordinate 3,895 downwards.
TCAGGGTTTTATCTATTCGCAAGGGTTATGTAAAAATTGATTTCAAGAAAATCATTTATACAATACTCATCAAAGATTGAAAATATGATGATAGTGAAAAAAATATTTTTATTTCTTTTTGTTGTTTATGTGATCCAAGGTTTATTTTTTTCTTCAGTTTTCGCAGAAGTGTTGCAAGATGATCAAAGTGATTTTGTACTTCCGCAATATTCCCATTCAGTTTCTCTTGATTTTAAGAATGCAGATCTCCGGGATGTGCTTAAAGCGTTTTCACGCCAGATCGGGGTTAATTTTATTATTTCGGAAGATGTTAAAGCCGGGCCGATTACAGTTTTCCTCGAATCTGTCCCTGTTGAGGATGCTTTAAAAAAAATATTGACGGCCAATGGGCTTTTCGGCAAGTATGATGCTGCGGATAATATATTAGTGGTTGGCTCCATGGCCACAAAAAAGAAATTTATCACACGGGTTTACGCATTAAAATACGCGACGGTATCGACATCAAAACTTCTATCGACATTTGCCCTTGGTGGCGGATCCGCCGCTGGAGGGACCTTGGTTGATTCATTGAAGGCGGTTGTTTCTTCTGCTGCGAAAATTGCGGAGGATCCACGTACCAACAGTTTGATTATTACGGATGAAGAGGATCGTTTTCCGATCATTGAGCAGACTTTGGCCAGGCTGGATATCCCTATTGCACAGATTCTTATTGAAGTTCAAATGATTGATACTTCAAAAGAAGCGCTTGATGAGGTCGGTGTGAAATTTGGGAATACTTTTTTTGAGCTTGCAGGACTTGGCGGCAAAAATTATTATTACCCTCTTGATCAAGCGAAAATTCTTAATAATGGCGGATCGCTGACATATACTTCTGGGACATTAAATGGAGGTGCTTTTTCGGCAGTTCTTCAATTTTTATCAAGCAGGACAGATACCAAAAGTTTGGCGCATCCCAAGATCATGACGATGAATAATGAAATGGCGCAAATCAAGGTTACTGCCAGCGAAGTTGTCGGCGTCACTACGACAGCTGCGACATCTACTTCTCCGATGACTCAGTCAGCTGAACGCACAGAAACAGGGATTACTTTAACCGTAACGCCGCAGGTTAATCTGATCACAGGGGATATTCTTTTAGCTATTGAACCCCTTGTAGCGGCATCACGTACGGGAGCCACATTTAATTCACAGACATATAAGGATCCTGAAACGCGGTCTGCCAAGGTAAAAATGAAGATTCATTCGGGAGATACTGTTGTGTTGGGAGGGTTATTGCGCAGCGAAGAAGAAAAAATAGTGATAAAATTACCCTTTTTGGGTGATATACCCCTATTGGGCCGTTTATTTCGGCATGATCGCGTTTCCATCAAGAACAAAGAGCTCCTTATTTTTATTACACCGCGTGTGATCGATTTGTTTGATGGGGCACCGCGTGTTGGTTCAGTTAACAATCTTGGGGCGCGTGAAAGCCGCGTGACAGTAAGACAAGCCATGGTTAGTGCCGCGCTTGACTCTGTTGGTCGTTAAAAGAATTATTAGGATTAAATTATGGCAAGATTAAAACTCGGTGAAATTTTGATTAAACAGGGATTGATCACCGAAGAGCAATTCCAATCGGCGAGCAATGCTCAAAAAACAGATAAAAGTCATATCGGTGAGATCCTTGTTAAGATGGGTTTTATTAACGAGAATGATCTGGCGATTGCTCTCGGAACGCAGTTGTTTATTCCTTATGCGTCAAAATCTTCTGGCCTTTTGACACCCCAAAAAGGCCAAGGGCTTGAAAAACTTATTCCCTATCAGTATGTCGTGGAAAATTTGATTTTGCCGATTAACCGCAGCGCAAATTCTTTAACCTGTGCCATCTTTAATCCATTTGATCTTATCATGATTGACAATGTTAAGATCATGACAGGGTGTGAGCTTAATTTTGTTATTGCGACACGTTCAGATATCCTTAAGGCGGCAGAATTATTTTATTTGGCTGATGAGGGTGGTGCCTGGGGGAAGGCTGTTGAAAAGGCGCATGAGGCGAGTAAGTTTGTAACAGCCACCGAAGACAAACAGGAATCTGAGCTTAGTCTTGACAGGCTTATTGCCACGGCGGAAGAGGCTCCCATTATCAAGCTGGTTGATTTGATTATCCGGCAAGCGATTGATGACCGTGCCAGTGATATTCATATTGAACCGTTTAAAGACAGGATAGACCTGCGTTACCGTGTCGACGGAGACCTCTATATGATACCGCCGCCGGCCAAACATCTGCATTTATCGATTGTTTCACGCATTAAAATTGTCGCGCATCTGGATATCGCTGAGCGCAGGATGCCGCAGGACGGGCGTATTTCCGTTAAGTTTGATCAGAATCGTTCCGTGGATTTACGTGTTTCAACGATCCCAACGGTTTGGGGGGAAAAAGTTGTTATGCGTATCCTTGATAAGGATGCCATTAAGCTTAATCTGGCGACATTGGGATTTGATACGCGTCAATTGGAGTTGATTCGTAAAGCACTTAAAGTCCCTTACGGACTTTTTCTTGTCACTGGCCCAACGGGGAGCGGTAAATCGACGACACTTTATTCTTCACTTGCTGAAGTCATGGACCGGACAAAGAATATTATGACAGCAGAAGATCCCGTAGAATTCCGTATAGATGGGATAAATCAGGTGCACGTCCGGCCTGATATCGGGTTTGGCTTTGCCCAGGCATTGCGTTCTTTTTTACGCCAGGATCCGGATATTATCATGGTGGGTGAGATCCGTGATCTTGAGACGGCAGAAATTTGTGTCCGCGCGGCGCTTACGGGGCATTTTGTTCTTTCAACCCTGCACACCAATGATGCCCCTTCGGCGATCAGCCGTCTTATGGATATTGGCGTAGCATCCTATCTTTTGACACCGTCATTGACAATGGTGGTGAGCCAGCGCCTGGCGCGGAAATTGTGCCCCCAGTGCAAAGAGCCTTATGAGCCCAAGCTTGAGGAGTTGGGCGATATTAAATTATCCACAGATTTGATTTACAGGCCCAAGGGCTGCGATCAGTGTTCACATTCAGGCTACAAAGGGCGCATGGTTGTGGCTGAAGTTCTGCCTGTGGATGACACGTTAAGGCGCATGATCGGAAAGAATGTTTCTTACAGTGAACTGGGTGATGCGGCGGTCCAGGCCGGGATGGCAACTTTTATGGAGATTGGAATAAAGAAGGTCGAAGAAGGTGTTACGAGCCTTGAAGAAATTCTTTCTGTGGTAGCAGCTTGATGGAGATGATGTTATGTCGAAATATTTGATCACAGCAAAAGATTCATCGGGGCGTGTGTTCAATGAGGTCATAGAGTCTTTGGACGAAGGTCAGGCTATCAGGCAAGCCCAGGTCAAGGGGCTTTTTGTTACAGCGGTTAAGCATTTCGCCGATAAAGATCGTTCTATGGCGACTGTGTCAGCCGTGGCCAAGGCGCGTTCTTTTACGCATAACAGCATCAAGCTTGATGATGTTATTGCTTTTGCGCGCCAGGTTTCGACGATGTTGTCGGCAGGTGTTTTATTACTGCGTTCACTCAGGATTATTTCCGCGCAGCTTGAAAGCCGCGATTTAACCAGGGTCATTGAAGAAGTTGCTTCAAATGTGGAGCAGGGGCATACGTTCAGCGGGTCTATAGCCAAATATCCGAAAGTTTTTTCACCATTCTGGGTAAGTCTTATTGAGGTCGGAGAAGCTTCAGGCACCATGCCCAAGGTGCTTGAAAAATTGACTTCATATATGGAAGATTCAGCAAAATTCCGTTCGTCCATTGTCGGCGCACTTATTTATCCCATGGTTCTTGCTTTTATATGTATTGCGGCGGTTGCGTTTTTTGTACGTTTTGTTGGGCTCACGTTTGAGCGTATTTTTGCAGAT
>JBAXBM010000086.1:0-8739 GCA_037141995.1 Candidatus Omnitrophota bacterium | reverse complement strand
AACAGTTCCAAGCCCTATCAGGCCGATTGTAATAATTTTCATTTCTAAGAAACCTGGTTATTATAATTTTCAATTTTTTCAAGGACAATCAAAGCTTCCAGGCTGACATTCTGATATTTCAGACGATTTTCATAAACGACATTTTTAACTTTCTCTTTCGAATCCAGCACTTGCGCCTCCAGCGAAATCATATCCGACACATACGGCATCCGGAATTCTATCAGCATGATTACGCCCGGCACCAGCGGCTTGGTCGATGTGAAACAAATACCTGTACGGCTGATATTCTTGATTTGAGAAATTTCATATTTTTGGGATGGATCGTTCTTGGCACAAAAACGGATAATGAACGTTTTTTGAACACGAACACTACGCCTGCGCTCATTTGAAGATTTGATATCAGCAGACATATCCATCCCCTTTTATATCTTTTAAAAAAATCGGAGCGGTGAGATTTGAACCCACGACCTCTTGAACCCCATTCAAGTGCGCTAGCCAGCTGCGCTACGCCCCGAGTAAAAACAAAAAATCAACAGCGGTTTATTATACAGAAAACATCCATCTTGAAAAGAAAAATGTCGAAAGTGTAAAAAATATAAAAATATACACCGGAATTTAGTTTATTCCCTGATTATTAATAGCTTATCACATAAACCGCAAACGAAGCCGGCTGGCATAAGGGAAACTTGACTCACTATGCCGCTGAAGACCGCCTGCCAGCTGCCATAACGACCGCGCTTCTTCCGCCTTACCAACAGCAGAAAGAATATCTCCTGCGTAGCGGTATGCCAGCGGATTACGAGATTTCAGCTTCAGGCAGACCCCTAACAGCGATAACGCTTCCGTCGTATTCCCCAAACCGATATCCGATGCTCCGGCAAAAAAATAAAACGGCTCCTTATCCTGAATCCCTGACTCGGCGACAGCCTGAAGTGCTGCAGCACGAGACGCATTAAAATCTTTAATATAATACTGAGCCGCTGTACGTAAAAGATAAAGGTCTTCACGCGCCGACGCCAGATCCCTGCTGATATCAATATCAAAGTTGCTGGCGAACATGATCTGGCGATAAATCACGGATGAGCGCATCGCCATATCCACAACAGCCGGTGACACGCGTAATGCCCGTTCGGCGTAATCCAGCGCCTTGGGCATATCCCCGCCTTGAAATGTCAAAACCGCCGCATTATAACTGCTCCAGAAAAGAGGCAGAAACGATTCCGCAGAACGCCTCATGTCCATCACAGCTTTTTGAGGCTCTCCCTGATAATGCTCGCAAATACCCAAAAACATGCGCGCCGTCCACTCATCAGGCATGTAACGGAGAACTAGCTCAAAGTACCGCCGGTATGGCTTCCATTCAATAGCCGCAGGAAGCATTTCACCTTTAGTCAGCGACACCAGGCTATTCATGGGCGGACGGGCATCATTAAGACGCCGCATCTTGATCCTGGATTCCGCGGCCTTAACATCTACCAGGCACGCCAGCGCCACAAACAACGCCATATAAATAATTCCTACCCTGGAGAAGATCCACTTGATCCCCGGTAAAATCCTGTTGAGATCCATCAAAGATCCTCCCTCAGGGTCAAAAAACCTTCGCGGCGTGCCGCAACCAGGATCATCACCAAGAACACAGCGAAAATAATCATCGACATATACCCCATCGCGTAACGCCAGGGAGTAGCAAAACGAAAAAGAACATCATGGCTCCCGGCTGGAAGCCAAACACCTTTGAAAGCATAATCCGCTCTCAGCACTTTGTCTTCACGCCCATTAATATAAACATGCCAACCGGAATGATAATTATCATTCCATAAAAGGAACCTTGGACGATCAAGCTGAACTTTCAAAGAAAGCGTATTCACATCAAACCCGACAACTTTTACAAATGGATGGGAAGGCCCAACGGGTTCAGCCTTTAAAGCTCCGCCGGATGAAGTTCGCAAGGCATCATCCGGGACTTCCTGCCGCGCAAGAAAAACAATGTTCTCATGATTCCGCCAAGCTGACGCAAGACGGTCATAAAATACAGAATCCGCCTGAGTATAGGCAACAGCGGTATCTATTAGATAAAGCTTATTCGCCGTGAAAGAAAGCCTGTCCTCCGAAGGGACCAGCGTAAAAACATCCGTAAACCAGCGTGTTGCGTAATACACACTGTCCCGAAAACTCCGGATCAGGGGATCCTTGCTCTCCGTTTTTAACGTTGGGATAAATTCACGTGAATAACCAAAATCTTTAACAACATCGGCATGATAACGCCCTACCTCCCCACGGCGGACCTCCCCATTGGCCACTACATATTTTGCCAGCTGAAACGGCTGAACAATCACCGCAAGAGCCAGTATCCCGAATAACAAATTTTTATTCCGACAGCCCAGAAGAATCACTGAAAAAAAAGCCATCGAGCCCGCCACGGCAATCCACGCTGTCCATGACACGCCCTCACGCGTCAGGGCCCAGGCACCGAAAGCAAGGTGAGCGGGAACAACAAAAAACAAAAGAAGCCGATGGCCTGTATAATCCCGAATAAAAGCCCGCACCTGTTCCATCACCAGAATAACCGCCATCGGCAACACCGCCAGCCAGAAAAAGTAAGAGACCATCCGCATGATACGAAAAAAGAAAATGTGATCATAAAGGAATTTGTACAAAGGTGATGCTTCCGTCAACGAAATCAACCCCAAAATAATAATATTGGCGAGTAAAAAGAATATTTTCCTTGTCAACGGTGTCACTAACGTAATAAGGCAGGCAAGAAAAAAGAAATACGAAATAAAAAACTCTCCCCTGATAAGGCTTGCATGATCCATGAATGTCCGGTCAAAATAGCCTTGGGCCAAAAGATCCCCCACGACAACGCTTTTCATGGCAACAGCAACAACCGGAGTTTTATCATCGCCCGCATGGCGACCGGGAAGGACAAATTCGCCCTGTTGCGATTCATGATAAAAATCTACCGCAGGAACACACGCGATAAACAGAAAAAAGCCGCACATCACGGCAAGCCCTTTATTCTGAATCGTGAATACCACCAGCCGTTTAAGAAAGGAAAGCATTTCCCTGAAAAAAAAGATAAAGAATAATCCGGTAAACAAAGCTATGATTGTCAGAAAAAAGAAAGGGATATACGTTGAAAGAGAAACGGCGAGGGTAAAAATACATCCAAGAAATTGATATTTCTTACCCTCTCTTGCAAACGCAAAAATAAAATAAAAAAACCAGATGAACGGAACAAAAATAATAATAATATAATTAAAAAATAGCTGAGAACCCCAGCCTGAAAAAAGAAGCAGCAAAAAAGCCCCTCCCGCAACAAGCCGATTTCTGAAGAGAATTCGCGCGATAAGCCAAAATGCCGTTAAAGCCAGAAAATAATAAAAAGTCAGAAAAAAAAGATACGCATGAACCTGTGGTATCCCGATCATCTTCAGGCCCGCGTTCAACCAGTAAAAAGGATTGGCTTCACCGATACGGCGCAGAAAGAAATTATACGGAGCACCATCAGACCAGGAGGGATCCCATAAAGGATAAACACCGCGGATAATATTGTCGGTAAAGAAACCGATATGTTCATAATAAGAAACAGCATCAACAACGATCATCTTCTGTCCGGACAAATATCCCCAAAAGGCAGCCATCCAGACAAAAAAAGGCAAAATAACAAAAATAAAGAATTCCCGGCGCATCAAAGTCGTAACAAATCTGGTCATTCGGATCTCAATGTACGGCCCATCAATCCCGCGACCGCTTTTTGAGGATCACCATGCCCATAAACCACCTCATAAACTGCTGTTGTGATAGGCATGTCAATCTTATGCTTTCTGGCAATATGATACACCGCCTTGGCTGTGACAACACCTTCAGCTACGGCATTCATGGAAGAAAGAATATCTTTAATAGACCGCCCCTTGCCAAGTTCACTGCCGACAAATCTGTTGCGGCTATTAGGGCTGAAACATGTGGTCGCCAAATCACCAAGACCGGCTAACCCGGTAAATGTTTTAGGATTAGCACCAAAAACCTTGCCCAGACGCGTCATTTCAACAAGTCCGCGCGTTAACAGGGCCGCCTTGGTATTGGTACCAAATCCGAGCCCATCGCAAATGCCACACGCTAACGCAATAACATTCTTGACACTGCCGCAAATCTCCACACCCAGAACATCACGATTGGTATAAACCCGAAACGCGGCAGAACTAAAGATTTCCTGCACTTTTCTGGCAAAACGGCCATCCAGGGAGGCAGACACCGCCGTAGTCGGTATTTTTTTGGCCACTTCAATCGCAATCGTCGGCCCGGAAAGCACCGCCACCCTGACCTGGCCAAGCTCTTTAGAGATGAGCTGACTCATGGTTAAGAATGTTGCGGTATCAATCCCTTTAACCACACTGACAAAATCTTTCCCGGCGACATCCAGGCGGCGGATTTTTTTGATCGTCGACGTCAAATATTGAGAAGGCACCGCCAAAACAATGATCGATCCGCCGGTAATGGCATCTTTCAAACTAGCTGTGAGCCATACCCCGTCCGGGATACGGATACCCGGTAAAAATTTTTCATTAATCCGCGAAGCACGTACGCGCGCCACATACTCAGGGAAAGCTCCCCATAAAGTAACCGGGTACCCCTTCTCAGCCAAAAGAACCGCCAAGGTTGTGCCCCAGGCGCCATCACCGATCACTGTAATAGGCAAAAGTTTTTGTATCATAAACGGATAAACTTCTCCCGTAAGACTTCCCAGTAATACGCCGCACCCCACTTAAGAACCTGAAGCTTCCGCTCCCCGCCATCACGCGCCGGCTCATCCCCGGGAATTTCCGCGACTTTTAACCTGCGTTTGGCCGCCCGTATGGACAATAAAGGCTCCCAACTGATATGCGTCCGAAACAACTTTTCTTCAAATGAATAACTTGAATCTTTATCAAGACCCAATTCATGTATAAGTCCTTTGCGGTAGATACGGTAAATAACCATCGCATCGGTATATTTTCCGCCGTGAAAAAAATTAATGCTGGCCGTAAATAACCAGTTCCCGAAAGCCGTCACGGCATCATCATCATAACTTTTTGCACCAGGCGCATAACGGGAAACGATCACCATGTCGTACCCTTCGCTGAATTTTTCAATGCAGGGTTTAAGCAACTCGGGAATAGAATTGCCATCCGGACTAAAAGTAAGGATGGCATCTCCTTTAATATGGGGCAGGGCATCCATATAAGCACCGCGGATACCGGGGCTTTTTTGCAACACAACATCATATCCCATCTCGCGTGCGACAGCCGCAGTCGCATCTTTTGAATTTCCATCAACAACAAGTATCTGCTCAAAAAGAGACCTGTCCACGCGCGGCATGACAGAACGCATGCCTACTTCTTCATTCAATGTGGGGATCAACAGGGTAATTTTCATTTAATACCAAAGAAATGGAGCGAGAGGTCGGAATCGAACCGGCGTCATCAGCTTGGAAGGCTAAGGTTCTACCACTGAACTACTCTCGCAAAAAAAGACTTCCAAATTAAGGTTTAATATATATTACAGATAAACACGCGTCAACGTATTTTGCCAATTCTCTATGCCTTCCCTATGCCTTCAAATTTTCACCATGCCTTTCAATTCTATTACACCTGCTTCTGATAATTCGGAGCTTCCCGCGTGATAATGATATCGTGCGGATGTGATTCTGCTTTACCGGCTTCCGTGATCCTCACAAACTGCGCGATGGTCCGGAGATCTTCGATATCCCCTGCACCAACATAACCCATGCCGCGTCTCAGGCCGCCGATATACTGATGAATAACCTCTTTGAGCGGCCCCTTGTACGGCACCATACCTTCCATCCCCTCAGGGATCAAATCATTTTTCCCCTGATTGTAGCGTTCACGGGAACCTTTATTATTTTCCATTGCCCCCAGCGATCCCATGCCGCGATAAACTTTGTACTGTACCCCCTGATGGAAGCGGAACTCGCCAGGACTTTCCTTCGTGCCCGCGAGCATGTTCCCCATCATGACCGAATGCGCTCCGGCTCCGATGGCAATGGGGATATCACCCGAAAATTTCAGGCCGCCGTCCGCGCAAACTGGCACACCAAACTTCCTGGCTGCTTTAGCACATTCATAAATCGCACTGACCTGCGGCTTGCCGATCCCGGCAATAATCCGGGTGGTGCAAATCGATCCCGGCCCCTGGCCGACCTTCAGGCCATCGGCGCCTGCCCGGCACAGGCGCTCCGCCGACTCAGGTTCGGAAATATTCCCGGCCACAATATCAATGTCATACCGTTTCTTCAGCAGCTTCAGCGTCTCAATCACTCCTTTGGAATCACCGTGCGCGGTATCAATGATCACCAGGTCAATCTTTTCACTCATAAGCTTTTCCATGCGTTCAAAAGCATCATCATAAACGCCGATCGCCGCGGCCACCCTTAAACGGCCGTCACCATCGACATTATAAGACTTCGAATCACCGAACAAAATGCGTTTAACATCACTGAACGTATATAAACCTGAAACTTTTCCGTCCTGATCTATCAACGGAAGAGCTTTTTTCTTGCTTTCCATCATGATCCGGTACGCTTCACGCAAGCCCGTGCCAGGATTGGCCGTAATAACTTTCCTGGTCATGACCTGTTTTGCCTTCAGGGAATGGTTTTCACAGAAATCAAAATCATTCTTGGTCAAAACACCGACCAGCCGATGGCTGCTGTCTATGATCAAAAAAGAATGAAAATTAAATTCCCTCTCTTTTCTATACGCCAGGATCTCAGCCATCGACGTGTTCTCATCAAAAGAGATCGGCTTTTCAATGAAACCGTTAAGGTGATATTTGACTTTAGCCACCTGAGCCGCCTGATCCTGGGCGCTGAAATTCTTGTGAATGATGCCGATACCGCCGAGCTTCGCAATCTCGATCGCCATTTCAGCCTCAGTTACAGTATCCATGGCCGCACTGACAATAGGGATCTTCAGCCCGACATTTTTCGAGAACTTTGATTCAACATTGATATTGTCAGGTAACGCGGCAGAATATCCCGTCGTCAATCGAACATCATCATACGTCAGTGCAATGCCCTGCTCACCGATCCTGCTAAAAAAAGCATCTCGCCGCCCGATAAGTTTCCGTTTAAGGTCTTGCGTCATTATAAGCGTTGATTGTTTCATGCAACCCCCCAAATTTAATAAAACAGAATATTAAAAAGTGCGCAGAGCTGCTCATTTTAATCAAATCCTGCGTCAACGTATAAAATTGACCGATCATGGCTACCCCTGCGTGCAGATAAGTATATGTTCAACGCACTTATTATGCAAGTTGATAGCTGACCCCCATCATGTAAACGGCACAGAAGACATGAATCTCACCTGACAGCTTAAATCACAGAATGGCCCCGGCACCCTTCAAACAGCAACAAAAAGCCCGCCAATCAAAGGCGGGCTTTTTGTTGTACTATCTAAAAATTAAATTACTTCGATGAACCGCAGCAAATGGGCGTATTATTCATCATCATGCAGCAGGTACAGCCGGATTCCATCATGGTCATCATGCACATACAGCAATCCTGGATCATCTTGGCACACATCATATCGCCGCTGGTGCACATCATGCACATGCCGTCTTTGGTCATTTCCATTTTGCACATCCCCATCATCATGTTCATATTCATCATGGTCATGCCGTTCATCATCATCTGAAAACTAACCATGCCGCCATTCATCATTGTGCACAGATTCTGCATCATCGACGCCGCCATTTCGTCGGAAGCCATGCACATCATTTTCATGCCGTCCTTCATCTTTTCCATCTTGAACATGCAGCGCGGGATCATCATCATGTCCATTGTTCCCATGGGCATCCCCGCCGGAGCCATACTGGACATACCCATCATATTCCGCCCCATTGTCATCATTTGTTTCATCGGCATTTCAGCTTTCATCTTTTTTCTCCTGTTATCTACCATTTGAATGGTAAGAAAATTTTTCGGTGATAACCATATCGCGCGCGCGACTATTTTTGCTTCACCGATATACTGAAATAGTATCAAACAACAACCGCATTGTCAATTATTATTTGTTGTAAGTCTTTTATTTCCAATGGTTTATATTCCATATCTCCACTAGGAGAAGTGGGTTTTAAAATAATCATTTAGTATGTTCGACCAAAATAGCAACTTGACAAACATAAAAAATATTATATACTATATAAAATCGACAGAGATACTAGGATAACATATGAAAATAACACACAAAGGCGATTACGCGTTAAAAGCAATTTTGGACCTTTCCATCCACTATGATGACGGATTATCCACGATTCAAGAAGTTGCCAAGCGTATTGATGCCCCTGGAAAATTCCTTGAACAGGTATTGCTCGAATTAAAAAAAGGAGGCTTTATCGAGAGCCGGAGAGGAAAAGTCGGCGGATATCAGCTATCCCGTCCTCCGAAAGAAATCACTTTAGGCCAGGTTATCCGCTTTGTGGATGGGCCGCTTGAACCTATCGCCTGCATCAACCCCTGCTATGCCGAATGCGGTGACTTGCATCAATGCACATTCCGCCCTATATGGCAGGAAGTATTTCAAGCAACGTCAAATATCGTCGATCATATCACGTTTGCAGATCTGGCCAAACAGGTCGAATCCGCGCAAAAAATACCAACATATTCAATTTAAAGGTATATCCCATGTCCCGCATAGACAAATATTTCAACCAAACAACCGGCACATTCGCATCCGAGCC
>JBAXBM010000085.1:0-8840 GCA_037141995.1 Candidatus Omnitrophota bacterium | reverse complement strand
GGTGTATCCCCATCCCCTCACCCGGGCCTCCGTGCGTTTAATCTCAACAGGATCCACATCAATCCCCCACAAACATCCGCCGGGAGCAATGCGCCTAAGCATCTCCCGCGCATGCCCGCCATAACCCAATGTCGCGTCAAGCACCGTATGCCCGGGCCGCGGATCAAGCACCGCAAGGATCTCCGCCACGCAGATCGAACGATGCGTGCCCGCAAGGGTCTTTCCGCCCTGAACGATTTTTAACGCATCCTCCTCATAACGCGCCGCATCATGCTCCTTGTATTTCTGATCAAACTTACGCGGATGCTTGCCCGCGTAGCGCGGCCTGCGTTTTTTAAATGGAAGATCACTATTCATAGAAAGCTGTGTCATAAAAAAGAACCCCAAGCTGTCTTGTGCGGCAGCCTGGGGTTACACACTGCTCACAATAACTGTTAACCGATGATTCCGAATTTTGTCATAAAAGCTGCTTTATTCAGCGCCTTCATTAAAGCCTCGGCCGGAGCAACCCGCTCCTTCTTGACAAGCTCTCCGAGGGAATCATCCATCAGGATCATCCCCATCCCACGGTTAGTCTGGATCTCGGACGTCAGCTTTGCAACATCCCCCTCCATGATAATGGAACTGAGGGCTATGCTGCGCAAAAGAATTTCATTAGCCGCCCACTGACGCTTGCCATCCGCGCTCTTGATCAGCTGCTGTGAAACAACCCCTTGCATGGTATTCGCCAGGACCATGCGCACCTGATTTTTCTGATCCATGGGAAAAATATCAACAATACGATCAATTGTCTTGGCCGCAGAATTGGTATGCAGGGTACCAAAAACAAGGATCCCCATTTGCGCCGCTGTAAGTGCCAGCATGGTTGTTTCACGGTCCCGCATTTCTCCCACCAGGATGATCTCGGCATCACTTTTGATCGCGCTCTTCAGCCCTGAAGCAAATGTTTCCGTATCAAGGCCAACCTCACGATGAATAATAATACTCTTCTGATTCGTGTGCATAAACTCTACGGGTTCCTCAATCGTGACGATCTTTCTCAATTGTGTTTTATTGATATGATCGATCAAACCCGCCAGCGTCGTTGACTTCCCGCTGCCGGTCGGCCCCGTTACAAGCACAAGGCCGGAATGAAGCTCGGCAAGCGTCTTGATCACCGGCGGCATGTTCAGATCATCCAGTGAAATGATCTTCGACGGGATCATGCGGAAAACAGCCCCGAACCCGAAATATTGCCGGTAATAATTGGCACGAAACCGCCCTTTTCCCTCCAGCGCATACGCGAAATCAAGATCTCCCGTCTGCTCAAATTTCTTCCATCGATCCGGCGCCGCGATCTCCGCTAAAAGCTCCCGCATCAGCGCCTCGGTTAACACCTCCCAGCCCTTCACTTCAACCAGCGAACCATGCTGGCGTATTTTGGGCCGCTGCCCCTGGGCCAGATGAAGATCCGATCCTTTTTGGTCAATCATGTCGTTAAACAACACATCAATCTTAGGCATGGGGGCTCCCTTCCGGCACCGTCACAGGAGCCTTGGCGGCATACTCGGCAAACATCCTGGGATCAATCGCCCGGCGAAGAGCTTCCTGCCCGGTAATAATATCCTTTTTCACAAGTTCCATCATCGAAAAATCCAGCAACACCATGCCGCTGCTTTTCCCTGTTGAAATAACATTGTTCAGCTGCCGCGACCGCCCCGTCTTAATGAGCGCGGCTACCGCGGAATTAAGCGTCAGGACTTCAAACGCAGGCACCACCCCCTGGCCATCTTTTCTGGGAATAAGCTGCTGGCATACAACCCCGCGTAAAGATTCTGAAACCATATTGCGCACAATAGGCTGTTCATCCGGAGAGAAAGAATTGATCAGCGACGTGATGGTCTGCGAGGCATCATTGGTATTCATCGTCCCAAATACCAAATGGCCCGTCTCCGCGGCGGAAACAGCCAACTGGATCATTTCAAGGTCGCGCAATTCACTGACAACAATAATATTGGGATCTTCACGCAACGCCGCCCTCAGCGCATTGGCTGCTGATAATGTATGAATATTGATCCCCCTCTGGCTGATTTGCGACTTTTGCGGCGTGTAAACAACCTCAATAGGGCTTTCAATCGTGATGATGTGTTCATCCCGGGTCTGATTGATCAAATTAATCAACGTCGCCAGGGTGCTTGTTTTTCCGCACCCGGCAGGACCGGCCACAAGAACGAGCCCTTGCGCCCATCGGGTCAAGCCCTGGCAGGATGCCGGCATCCCCGACTCTTCAAAAGTGCGGATCTTCATATCGATCAAACGCGCTGTCATGTCCCAGCCATGCCGCTGGCGCGTGATGACCATGCGGAAACGCCCTCCGCCGGGAATCGAATAAATGAACTCCAGATCTCCCCGGCCGCTCGCCTCTTCCCATTTCTCCTGGGGGATGGCATCCTGCAGGATCTTGCCGATCTTCTCACCATTCAACCGGCCTTCGGCCGCCACAACCAGCGCTGTAAACTTGCGGAACATGATCGGCGCCCCGCTCGACAAATGCACGTCGGAAGCCTTGGCTTCACGCGCAAATAAAAGGATTTCATTGAGCGATGATGCCTCACTGATTGCCGCCGGACAAGGTGCTTTCTCGCTGCCGTCCAGGACACTCTGAAAATTCTCAGGTAAAACACCTTGCGCGTCAGCCATACCGCCGCACCCCCATCAATAATTTATTCAGA
Source organism: Candidatus Omnitrophota bacterium (assembly GCA_037141995.1). Lineage (GTDB taxonomy): Bacteria > Omnitrophota > Gorgyraeia > Zapsychrales > Fredricksoniimonadaceae > Fredricksoniimonas. The sequence continues at coordinate 6,129 of JBAXBM010000085.1, read as the reverse complement.
ATTTATAGGAAAATCTGCCTGTTTTTTAATATATCCCATCTTAAAAAACATAACAACCACACAATCCAAAAAATATTACTTCCCTATTTTATGTTGTTTCCACATAAAATAAATGACCGGATAAACAATCAGTTCAAGAACAAAACTGCTGAATATCCCGCCGATCATGGGCGCGGCAATACGCTTCATCACATCAGCGCCGGCACCTGTGGACCACATGATAGGCACCAGGCCCATGAACATCGCGGCCACGGTCATCAGTTTCGGACGGATACGTTTGACCGCCCCATGAACGATCGCTTCCGTTAAGTCTTCACAGGTACGCATTTTCCCCTGATATACGGCATCATCATACGCCATATCCAGAAAAAGCAACATAAAAACACCGGTTTCCGCATCAAGCCCCATAAGGGCAATCATGCCCACCCACACGGCAATCGACATGTTGTACCCAAGAACCCACAACAACCATACCGCTCCGACGAGCGAGAAGGGTACTGCCAGCAACACAATCCCGGCCTTAACCGGCGAGCGGGTATTCATATACAGCAGCATGAAAATCAAAAATACAGTCAGCGGCAAAACCACCCGCATCCTGTCACGCACGCGCAGCATATTTTCAAATTGCCCGCTCCACTGCAAAGAATAACCTGTCGGGATCTTCAATTCCCTGTCAACAGCCTGCCTGGCTTCTTCCACAAAACTGCCGACATCACGCCCGGCAATATCCACATAAACATAACCCGCGAGCATCCCGTTCTCATCCCGTATCATGGCCGGGCCGGTTGTGAGTTTAATGTCCGCCAGCAGTTCCAGCGGGACTTGCGCCCCTGAAGGGATCGGCACCAGGACGCGCCGCAATTTAGGCAAATCATCACGGAAATCGCGGGCATACCGGACATTCACCGTGTACCGTTCCCGGCCTTCAACCGTGGTCGTTACCGCTTCACCGCCGATGGCGGACAGGATAACATCCTCGACGTCCTTAATCGACAAACCATATGAAGCAATCTGCTGCCGCTTGATATCAAAATCAATAAAATAACCCCCGGTCACGCGCTCGGCATAAACACTGCGGCTGCCCCTGACCTTCTTGACAATCCCCTCAACCCTCATCCCGATTTTTTCAATTTCACTCAGATCCGCCCCATAAACCTTGATGCCGACCGGCGTCCTTATCCCCGTCGACAACATGTCAATCCTGGCCTTGATCGGCATGGTCCAGGCATTGGATACCCCCGGGAACTGCATCTTGCGGTCAAGCTCGGCAATAATATCTTCCCAGGAAATCCTGTCCGGCCAAACCGAACGGAAAGGTCCCTGTAAAAATCCAGGCCAGGCAGAATACCAGCGCGCGACATGCCGCCATTCACTCTCCGGCTTCAAAATAATCGTTGTTTCCATCATGGAAAAAGGTGCCGGATCAGTTGATGTTTCCGCACGGCCGGCCTTGCCGAACACGCGATCCACCTCGGGAACAGTTTTAATCACCTTGTCCATCTGCTGCAAAAGCTTCCCCGCCTCTGTCACGGAAATACCCGGCAGCGTCGTCGGCATATAAAGGATAGCACCCTCATTTAACGGCGGCATGAACTCCGAGCCCAGGCGCATAAAGACAGGTATTGTTGACACAACCAGGATCCCTGCCGCGATTAATGTCTGTTTCCGGTACTTAAGAACAAACCGGCACACCGGCTCATAATACTTAAAGAGGACCCGGCTGACAGGATGCTTTTCTTCGGCATAATACTTCCCGACGAAAAGGCTGTTCAACGCACCTGAAATCCAGGCAGGACGAAAACTCACCGGGTCCATGCGCGTGAAAAACATGCGCATGGACGGATTCAATGTCACCGCAAGGATCGCCGCAATCGCCATGGCAAAATTTTTACTGAAAGCCAGCGGCTTAAAAAGCCGACCTTCCTGGTCAAGAAGGGTAAAAACCGGCAAAAATGCGACTGCAATCACCAGGAGAGAAAAAAATACCGACGGGCCAACCTCTTTCAATGCCCTGAGCAGGACATCACGGTAATCACCCTGACGCCCTCCCGCGTCCCATAACTGGAGTTTTTTATACGCATTCTCAACCTCAATGATGGCACCATCGACAAGAACCCCGATCGATATGGCAATGCCCGCCAGCGACATAATATTAGAGGTCAAGCCCATCATGTACATCGGAATAAAGCTCAACAGTACGGCAACGGGTATCGTGACAATCGGGACACTGGCGGAAGGAAAGTGCCATAAAAAGAAAATGATCACCAGTGCAACAATCACCATTTCTTCAACAAGCTGATGCTTGAGTGTTGCAATGGCGCGATGGATCAGGTCCGAACGGTCATAGGTGGTCACGAGTTCAACCCCCGGCGGCAACGAAGCTTTAACCGCTTTCAGCTTTTCCTTGACCCGCTCAATGACATTCAAGGCATTTTCCCCCGAACGCATCAGGACAATCCCGCCGACCGTGCCTCCTTCTCCGTCAAGATCGGCAATGCCGCGCCGCATATCCGGCCCCACCGCAACAGACGCCACATTTTTGACAAAAACCGGCGTACCCCTGGCATCATTCCCCAGCACAATATTTTCAATGTCTTGAGCTGACTTGATATAACCGCGGCCCCGCACCATATACTCCGTACCGGCAAACTCAACCAGCCGCCCGCCCACATCATTATTACTGTTACGGATAGCTTCCGTAACTTTCATGAGCGGGATATTATATGCCAGCAAAGCATCAGGCTTCACATTGACCTGATACTGCTTCTGAAAACCTCCCACCGAAGCCACTTCGGCAACCCCCGGCACAGACTGCAGCCAATAACGCAAGTACCAATCCTGGAACGATCGCAGCTGCGCCAGGTCGTTCTTTCCGGTCTTATCGATAAGCGCGTACTGATACACCCAGCCCACAGATGTCGCGTCCGGCCCTATTTCCGTCTTAACACCATCGGGCAATTTGGGCAATATCTTGCTCAAATACTCCAGCGTCCGGCTGCGCGCCCAGTAAATATCCGTGCCGTCTTTAAAAATAATATACACAAAAGAATATCCAAAATCAGAAAACCCACGGATCGTCTTAACCCCGGGCGCCCCCAGGAGCGCCGTGACCACAGGGTATGTCACCTGATCTTCAATGATATCGGGAGAACGATCCCAGCGCGAATAAACAATAACCTGGGTGTCAGACAGATCCGGAATGGCATCCAGCGGAATATTCTTAATGCTGTAAACAGCACACACAATAGCCGCCACTGTCAGGATCATGACGATGTATTTATTCTTCGCTGAAAATTCTATTATTTTCTCGATCATAAAATATTGCTCCGAAATATATTGTCGACCCCAGTACGCACTAGAAGCTGAAAGCATGACTCGGATGCGAGTTCAGAAACCAAGCTTTCATTAATCCATTTTGAAGAGAAAGCTGTTTCTGCTGTCTTAGCAGACAGGCATGCTATAAGCTTCAATGGCTACATATCCTATTTAATGACTAACTACAATGCACCCTTCAATTTGCTCTCAGCATCAATCATGAAATTACCGCTTGTGACAACTTCCTCACCCTCATCCAGCCCTGACCTTACTTCATAAAACTCTCCGGCCTTAGGCCCCAGCACAACCTCCCGCGGCGTAAACCGGGTATCCTTAACCACATAAACAATTTTACGCCGTCCGGAATCCATTACCGCTTCTTCCGGAACCGCAATTTTTTCTCCCAGATCAACCATGATTTTCGCGTTAACAAACATATCCGCCCTGAGCTTCCCCTGCCTATCTTCCACATCCACCCTGACACGCATGGTCCGGCTCTCGGGATTAATCACAGGCTTGAGCGCGGCCACCTTGCCTATAAAAATATCTCCAGCAAAAGCCACCGCTTCAACCTGAACCTCCTGTCCTTTGCGAAGAAGCCCCAATTCATATTCGTAAACCGTAACATACACCGGTGTCCTGCGCGTTCCCCGCCACCTGACAGCCGGTGTATCTATCTGCTTAAGGTAATCACCCTGCCCGGAAGCAATGTCGGCGTTATAGGCAACCTTCCCGGTGGTAACAATCTCCAACGCAAGCTTTTGCCTTTTCACCACTCCCATCCTGACCCCGATCAACTGCTGTTTATTCGCACTGATAAAAACACCCGCAGGATTCTGCTCTTCAACCTCCTTTTTTACCAGATCCATCCCGCAAATAGGGCATGACCCCTTGCGGTCGGACGTGATTTGCGGATGCATCGGGCAAACATAAAGTTCTTTAACCGCCTGCTGATCCGCCTTTTCCATGGCAAAGCCCTGTGACAGGGCTCCGCCAGCACACAACAACACCAACACCCATAATAATTTTATACTCATACAATACCTCCCTTCAACAACACAATATTACTTGGCACTTATCGGCATGTCTTTCATGGACTTATGACTTTCTGCCACTGCCTGATCAGCAATCTTGCTGTACTTTTCAGGCTCAGCCTCAAACGTGCTGATACATCCGCCGCAACAAAGATGATAAACCTTCCCTTTATACTCATATGTCGCGGGCTCCATTCCAGCCACAACCTCGATCTTCCTCCCGGAAACAGGGCACACCTGATTCCCGGCATCTGTCACTTTAACAATCTTTCCCTGCGCCATAACCTCTCCACCCACAAACATCCCTATCCCCGCTACCATCATCACACTTAAAACAAAGGCAACTACTTTCATAACCCCTCCTGATTATTTATATATATTTAAAAAATTGAATAAAAATACGACACAAAACACCTTGCCTGAACACAAGGATGCCTCAAAACAATATTATATAAACGAAGAATTATAAACGAAGGGAACGATGCTGAAGATAAAGAGGAACCGAATACCTTGACCCGGGAGGCGCCCCGCCATAGGCCGTGTTTAAAAGCGCAAGCTGATCGGCTGAACCTAAATCCGCACCCCCCCCATCAACCTGTACCACATGCGCCAAATGATCTGCCACGACAGAAATTGCGTCTGTTTCAGCTATCCCGAATTTCTTGAAAGAACACGGGCACGGCTTAGCAGGCACTTGCCCCGATGCCTTATCATCATGACAGCAAGACTTAACCAACACACGGCTTTGCGCATGCACCTGAGCCATTCTTTCAATACAGCAACAAAAAATCGCTGAAGCGCCAACTGCCGCAACAAGGAATACAACTATATAATTTTTATAAAGTTTCATCATAAACCATTGTCCAAATAACTTTTTCAAATATCACCTATTTAAAGTTACCACACATTCATAAAAGATATCAAGAAAAATAAAACGCCTCTTTTCACAACCTCCCACACCTGTATCCCCCTACCGCGCAAAAATTTGAACATAATAAAATCGAAGTACGAAATCAACTGTTAATCAGGCGCCTTTTGAATATTTTCCACGGGAACAATTTCCCGGGGCATTCAGTCTTGGCACCTGGAACCTGGCTGTGACCCAAAATATTCCGTACAGGAATATGATAATAATGACTTAAATAATTAACCAGCCGAACCAGGGCCGCAAGCTGTTCCGCCGGTAAATATTCCCGGCTGAAGTTCCCCACAAGGCAAATGCCGATGGCTTTGGCATTCATCCCCGACGCCTTGCAATGAGCCCCGTCTTTCTGCGCCACCCAACGCGGGGTGGCATCCACATGCCCGGCAACGGTCCCGCGGGTGCCGTTATCAACGATAAAGTCATACCCTGTGCCGTCGAAACCCCGCCGCAAATGCGTCTTATAAAGTGATAGCGCATTGTCCTCATCCGACGCGCTATGGTGGACAATGATATATTTCCATTTTTTCGAAGGGAATACCGGAATAACCTCCCGCAACGGCGCGGCAGACGGGATCATGACCGTCTGCCCCATCTTCAGCTCAGCAGGGCCTTTCAGGTTATTCCTTGAAAGAATATCCCTGACACTGACATCATACATCTTGCTCAAGCGAAAAACTGTTTCACCCGGAACAACCATATGCGCCATATCCTGGCGAGGCCCCGCCAGCTGAGGAGGGAACACCGAAAATGTTCTCCCTGCAGGCACCACCGGCGGCGGCAATAAGGGCGCGGCACATGAACTCAGGAACAACGCCAGCATCCCGATCATCCCGCAACGGATCCATGAGCTCAATA